>JAFYBS010000221.1 GCA_017540125.1 Eubacterium sp. | reverse complement strand
GGCGGACAGGTTTACTATATCTATAACCGGGTGAACACCATCGATGTCATCACCCGTACCCTGCAGGAGCTGGTGCCGGAGGCCGTGGTGGCTTATGCTCACGGTCAGATGACGGAGCACGAGCTGGAGGACACCATGTACCGGTTCATCGAAGGAGAGATCGATGTTCTGGTGGCCACTACCATCGTGGAGTCCGGTCTGGACATCCCGAATGTCAACACGATCATCGTTGAGGACGCGGACCGGCTGGGACTGGCGCAGCTGTATCAGCTCCGCGGCCGGGTCGGACGGAGCGGACGGGCGGCCTACGCATTTTTGATGTATCGTCGTGACAAGCTGCTGAAGGAAGTGGCGGAGAAGAGGCTGGCGGCTATCCGGGAGTTTACCGAGCTGGGATCTGGCTTCAAAATCTCCATGCGCGACCTCGAGCTCCGGGGAGCCGGCAATCTGCTGGGAACCGGACAGCACGGTCATATGGCGGCGGTCGGCTACGATCTGTACTGCAAAATGCTGGAAAACGCGGTCCGGAGGCTGAAGGGAGAGGACCTGCCGACAGAGGAATATGAAACTTCTGTCGATATGAGGGTTGACGCATTCATTCCGGTAGGGTATATTAAAAATGAGTTTCAGAAGCTTGACATTTATAAAAGGATCGCCGAGCTGACTACGGCAGAAGAAGTAGCGGATATGCGGGAGGAGCTGAATGACCGTTTCGGTGAGGTGCCGGCAGCGGTGGAGAACCTTCTGACCATCACGCTGATTAAATCCCGGGCACACCGTTGCTACGTGACGGAGATCGAGGAGCAGGAGGGAGAGATCACGGCGAAGATGTACCTGCAGGCGAGACTGAATCCGGTGGGGATTCCGGCTCTGGTGAGAGAAGCGGGCGGCCGGCTCCGGTTTGAACCGGAACGGACCGTGACCAGGCAGGGACATGATGTGCAGATACCTCCCATGTTCCGCTGGCAGGCGGTTGATGATCTAACCCATGCTGAGAAAATGCTTGGCAAATCAGCGTTTTCCCAGGCCTCCGGCGGATACGACAGCCTGGAAGCAGCGGGAGAACTGCTGAATCGGATTGAAAAATTGGTGGAGACAGCAGAGAAACCATCTGCTGAGGACATAAAGCAGTGAAATTCCGACAGAAAAGAGAGGATAACAACACTTATGAGAAGATTTTTCCAGAAAAACAATCGCGTCTTGAGAAGCATGATCGTACTATTTTTATCAATATCGATCGTTTTATCCGGTTGCGGAGGGGAAGAACCGAAGCCGGAGGAGCCGGAGCAAACCGCTCAGGCCACATCATCGGATGACGACTACCATGAGAATGCGAAGAGCGTCGAGGACGGTACGATGAATGCCGATTCCGTGGTCATCTCCGTGGGCGAGACGACGGTGCCCTACAGCGAGTACAGGAGTTATTATTACTTCATGGATCATCAGTATGAAGAGCTGCTGGGAGAAGAGGTCTGGAAACAGAGCATCGGAGACAAAACCATCGGACAGATCGCCATCGAGGATGTTCTCCGGATGATCATCCAGGTGAAGGTGATCGTCAAGGAGGCAGAACGCCAGGGGGTTATTCTGGAGGCCGATGAAAAGGAAGACGCGGATTACAACGCGAACAAGCTGTGCGAAAGCCTGGACGAGAAGACAAAGCAGGAAGCGATGATCACCAGCCAGGAAATGATGAAGATTTTCGAGGAGAATCGTCTGGCCGAGAAAATGTATCACGTGATCACGGGACAGGTCGGATCCGACGCGTCGGTTTCCTCGGCGAAAGCAATCGAAATCCTGCAGCTGTTCAAAAAAGCGGATGATTCGAACCGGGATAAAGTGAATAAGGAAATGCAGTCCCTGCAGAAGAAGATCGCCTCCTCCGATAAAAGCTTCTATTACCATGCGAAACAGGAAAGCGAGCTGCCGGAGGTGCAGGTCATCGTCGGAACGCTGGATGAGGGACAGAACATCTGGAAGACAGCGGAGTCTCTGGAGATCGGCGTGGTAAGCCCGGTGATCCAGGAGGCAGACGGGTTCTACCTGATCTATGTTCTGAAGAAAAATGATGAAGAAATGAACAATGAATATCGGAATCGGGTTATCAGTGAGAATCAGACCAAGTCGTTTCAGGAGACGTATAATGAGTGGTCGGGGCACTACGCCGTAGAAGTGAGTGATGCGTTGCTGTCAGAGTGACTTTTCGGAAACGGCAGTCAGAATTCAGCCGGAAGCAGCATGTATTCCGGCGAGGGGACTCGAGGATACGTCGTTGCGCAGGCGAGGTGCTGAAAACTCGGAGAGTTTTCACGAGCCGCACAACGTGACGTATCCGAACGGTGCAAACGGATCCCCGAGCGGAATGCATGCTGCTTCCGGCTGCTATTCACACCCTTCCGTAAAGTTTAGTCATGGCGCGAATACGCGAGACGAGCTTATCCGAGAAGGCGCCTTCCTTCATCCGCCACAACCAATTCGTTCCGATGGTGGACGGCGTGTTGATCCGCGCGGAGGAACCGAGGCAGAGATAGTCCTGCATCGGAATGATACATAAATTTGCTATACTCATCTGGGCCAGTTCGATCAGGCGCCAGGTGAGTTTTTTTCTGCTTGTGAAACGAGATGCACCCAGGTAGCGGAGAGCCACGGCCCGGTCCTCGGGGGCCAGACCCTTCCACCAGCTGAAGGTAGTCTCGTTGTCGTGGGTTCCCGTGTAGACGACGGAATTTCTCTCATACCTATGCGGCATATAGTCGCTGTCCTCGCGGGAATCGAAGGCAAACTGCAGGATTTTCATCCCGGGGAAGCCGGAATCCTTCTGCATCTGCCGTACGGAATCAGTCAAAAAGCCCAGGTCCTCGGCGATCACCTGAAACTCGCCCAGCTCCCTTCTCGCTGCCCGGAACACATCCAGTCCCGGTCCCGGGAGCCAGGACCCCTTGCGGGCTGTCTTCTCGCCGTAAGGCACGGCGTAGTACTCATCAAAACCGCGGAAATGATCCAACCGTACCACATCGTACCAGTCGTAGGCTCCGCGGATCCTCCGGGTCCACCATTCAAAGCCTGTTTCCCGGTGCGCGTCCCAACGATACAGAGGATTTCCCCAGAGCTGGCCGTCCTCGGAAAAAGCATCCGGCGGGCATCCGGCCACAGCGGTCGGAACCCCGTTCTCATCCAGCTGAAAAAGTTCCGGATGAGCCCAGGTATCGGCACTGTCCAAAGCCACATAGATGGGAATATCACCGATGAAAAAGACCCCTTTTTCGTTGGCATATCGTTTCAGGGCATGCCACTGGTGATAGAATTCGTACTGTAAAAACTGATAGAAGGTGACATCCGTCATCAATTTGTTACGCCAGGTCACCATCGCTTCGGGATCCCGCATCCGGATATCCTCATCCCAATCCAGGTAACTGATCCCACCGAGATTGTCCTTGATGGCCATAAACAGCGCATAGTCCGGAAGCCAGTCGGAGTTGTTCTGCACAAACTGGTTGTAATCCGGGTCCGTCTCAATGCTGCTCGCCTCGAACGCTTTTCGCAGAAGGACAAATCTCCGTTGAAAAATAAGGTCATAGCGGACATACTTTGAGTTCATTCCCTCGGTGGATTCCTCACACTCCCGCTCGGTCAGGAAGCCCTGACGGATCAGTTCGGACAGGGAGATAAAGTAGGGATTGCCGGCGAAGGTAGAAAACGACTGATAGGGCGAATCGCCATAGCCGGTGGGCCCCATCGGCAGAATCTGCCAGTAGGTCTGACCGGCTTCTGCCAGACGGTCGACAAAATCATAGGCAGCCTGATCAAAGCATCCGATCCCGAAACGGGAAGGGAGGCTGGCGATGGGCATAAGTATTCCGCTTGTTCGTTTCATGACTAATTCTCTTCTCTCCACAACGGTGGTTGTTTGTGGCGTTCCGGCCAAACCAACCGTGTTTTATAATGTCACCGGAGCCTGCTGATACTCGTTCGGCAGGGTGACGTGGTATTTTCTCTGGAAGACCTGACGGTAGATATCCGCCGCAAAAAGGTCCTCTTCGTACAGTGCTCTGGCGTCCTTGGAAAGCCGCGGCAGATCAGCAGCCAGCCGGGTTATCACCTGGAAGGAATCGTCTTCCGATACATGGTGATCATCCAAATCCGGCTCACGCAGATCCTTCAGCAGATGGCCGGCCTGCGTGTTCATCCCGAGCAGATGCAGATAAGGCATCGTTTTGTCGGTCTCCCGGATGTGCAGACAGGCCTGAAGCAGACAACGCCGCAGACGGCTCTCGGTAAATGCCTTCGTCCGGCACCGGCTGACCAGATCGTTCACGCCGATGAAGTCCGGCATTTCATTTTTGATCCGGCCGTATATATCGGGAGAAAGGTCCTTCGCCAGATCCGTCACGGGGATCCGGTACGAGGGGTCAGCCTCCATTCTCATGATTTCTCTCAGGCTGTAGCAGACCAGATCGGAAAAATCATCCAGCGCCAGATGCGGAGTATAGCTCTGGGATATCCCCGCGCGGATAGCCGTTGAGGACGGATAGCGCATCAGGGACGGATTGCTGGCATCCCGATAATCCTGTCCGTCGCGGAGCAACGTCAGCGGGACGATGGAGCTACCGAGCTTCCGGAGAGCCAGGCAATACTCGATGCCCAGAATGTTATTCGGCATAGAGAAAAATGGCTCGTCCAAATCAGTTTCCCCGATGATGTTCAGCAGGGCGCGGGCACGGGCATCCGGAAAGGACAGCCCTTCCTGAAGCCGGGCAGACAGCTGCGACTGAAACTCTGTTCCGGAGTTATCCTCCCGTTCCAGAACCTCCGCCACCTCCAGAAAACTGTCGATATTCCCCTGCTCGCTGCCGAAGCAGACATGGGTGACAAATCCCAGCGACTCCAGTGCCAGGATCCCTCCGTAGGCAAAATCCCCTGCTGATGACAGGGAAAACCGAACCGGCAGTTCGAAAACCAGATCCGCACCACCGGCCAGGGCATCCTTCGTACGGGAATATTTATCAAAAATCGCGGGCTCGCCCCTCTGAACGAAATCGCCGCTCAGGATGACAACGGCGTAGTCCGCGCCCGCCAGCTCTTTGGCTTGCCGGATATGATACGCGTGTCCGGAGTGAAACGGATTGTATTCGGCTATAATTCCAACAACATTCATAGGAACCTCCATGCTGAGCACTTTGTGCGAAACATTTTTTCCTTATTATACTAACATTTTTTTATTGAGTTGTCAAAAAAATACTTGCCCTCATAAACAAGTGATGATATAGTTAGAGTGCACGCCCTTCGGTTTCACACAGTGGGTTCGAAGGACGGCAGCAGTTTCACGCGAATTACACGGCAGATTTTGAAAGAGTCAATAGGAGGAATCTATGGGTGGATTTTTCGGCGTCGTAGAGAAAAAAACGAAGGGTTCGGATTGCACATTTGACCTGTTTTTCGGGACGGACTATCATTCCCATCTGGGGACCCGTCGCGGCGGTATGGTCGTTTACGGTGAGGATGGGTTTGACAGGGCAATCCACAACATCGAGAACGCTCCCTTTCGAACCAAGTTCGATAGGGATATGCGCGACATGAAGGGATATATGGGCATCGGATGCATCTCGGATTATGAGCCGCAGCCTTTGATCGTCCGTTCTCATCACGGAACCTATGCGATCACCACCGTGAGCAAGATCAACAATGTTGACGAGATCGTTGAGACTATTTTTAAAAACAGCTCCCTGCATTTCCTGGAGATGAGCGGCGGTGAGATCAACGCTACCGAGCTGGTGGCGGCCATCATCAACCAGAAGGAAAATCTCATCGACGGCATCCGGTATGCGCTGGATGTGGTGGAGGGGTCGCTGACGCTGATGCTTATGACACCGAAGGGGATTTACGTCGGCCGTGACAAGCTCGGAAGAACACCGGCTTTCCTCGGTGAGAAGGACGACGCCTACTGTATCACCTTCGAGGATTTCGCTTATCGGAATCTCGGATATACGGATTTGAAGATTCTGGGGCCCGGAGAGATCGACGTGATTTCACCGGAGGGCGTGAGAACGCTGGTGGCACCCGGGGAGGACATGAGGATCTGCACCTTTTTGTGGGTATACTACGGTTATCCGTCCAGCTCCTATGAGGGGATCAGCGTCGAGGAGATGCGATACCGTTGCGGAGCCTGCCTGGCCAAACGGGACTCGGTGAAGCCGGATATCGTCGCCGGAGTGCCGGATTCCGGAACGGCGCATGCCGTCGGATACAGCAACGCCTCGGGAATTCCGTTCTCCCGTCCGTTTATCAAATACACACCGACCTGGCCGCGGTCGTTCATGCCGACGATCCAGAGCAAGAGGGACCAGATCGCGAAGATGAAGCTTCTCCCGGTTCACGACCTCATCGACGGCAAGAGTCTTCTTCTCATCGATGACTCGATCGTTCGCGGTACCCAGTTACGTGAAACCACGGAGTTTTTGTATGAAAGCGGCGCAAAGGAGGTACATATCCGTCCTGCCTGCCCGCCGTTGGTATATGGTTGTAAATATCTGAACTTCTCGAGATCCCGGTCCGAGATGGACCTGATCACCCGTCGGGTTATCGCCCGGCTGGAGGGTACCACCGACGTACCGGAGGAGACTTTGCAGGAGTACACCGATCCGGATTCGGAAAAATACGCCTGCATGATCGAGGAGATCCGTCGCGAGCTGAACTTCACGTCGCTGCAGTTCAACCGTCTCGATGATCTGCTCGAATCCGTCGGTATTCCCGTAGAGAAACTGTGCACCTATTGTTGGGACGGAAAGGAATAACGACAAAAACCGGAGGATTTTGATGAAAAAGTTTTTAATCGTGCTTTTGCTGATTCTCGGTTGCGCCGGGACAGGCTTTGGCGGATACTGGCTGGCGACACGCCAGATGACCGCTCCCGCCGAGGATCAGACAGCCCAGCAGAATGTATACAATCCGCTGGCAGGACGTGAGGACGCAGTCAGCGGATCGGCAGCCGATGAGGTAGCCCCTGAGGTCACGGAAATTACGTTTTCCGCCAGTGGGGATAACCTGCTTCATTCCTACCTCTATAATCAGGCGGCTGCGCGGGCCAAAAAAGGCACCTATGATTTCAGTTACTGCTATAAAAGAGTCGCCGACTTTTTCAAGGAAACCGATCTGAACTGGATCAATCAGGAAACGTTGGTCACGGATACACTGGAGCCCAGCTCCTATCCGATGTTCTCCTCACCCGGACAGGTGGTGAGGGATTTGTATGACATAAACTTCCGAATTTTCAACATATCCACCAATCATACCTACGATAAAAGAGCGGAGGGTCTAACGGAGACGGAGAAGTTCTGGGAGTCCATGCCGGATGATACACTCTGCACCGGACTGGTAAAAGAGGAGAAATACAACGACATCCCAATCAAAGAAGTGGATGGCGTGAAGTTCGCATTTTTATCCTATACTTACGGTACCAACGGATTATCCCATCCGGATGAGTCGGATCTGCACGTGATCCTGTTGAGTGAGACGGATGTGATCAAAAAGCAGATGAAGAAAGCCCGCAAAAATGCGGATGTGGTCGTCGTCAGTTGCCACTGGGGGAACGAGGACACCCATACCATCTCGGAGTCCCAGCGGTCGATGGCCAGACAGCTGGCCGATTGGGGGGCTGACCTGATCATCGGGACGCATCCCCATGTGGTTCAGGATTGCGAGTGGATCAAAACCGCCGATGGCCGGAAAACCTTCTGTGCTTATTCTCTGGGGAATTTTATCTCCGGACAGGATCGGGCCGACAACCTGATCGGAGCTACGCTGAGTCTGACGTTCGAGGTGACCGAGGATTTGCTGAACGATACCTTCACGGTGAAGATCAAGCATCCGAAGCTGATTCCCGTGATCACGGATTATCGCAGCGGTCATGTGGATGTGCGGGTCTACTGGCTGTCGGATTACAGCCGGGAGATGGCGGATACACACGGTGTCCGGTCCAGAGATTCCCGCTTCGGCTACGACTATATCTTCGATATGCTGCAGCAGACTGTGACAAAACGCTTTCTGAAATTGCCGCAGAAACAGCCGTAATAAACATGGAAACGCTGAATAAAGCGTTTTCCTGCATGAAAATCGCAGCGTGAAGAGCTTTCCTCTGCGATTTTCTGTGCATCCGGTCTTGTTTTTTTTTGGAAAATGAGTTAAAATAAGAATGCTTTTATTTTTTTAGAATAACACTACTACAGAAAGAAGGAATCGCAAATGGAGAAGCAAAACATCGATTGGGGAAACATAGGGTTCGCATACCAGAAGACGAGAGCCCGGTATTTTTCAAACTACAAGGACGGAAAATGGGATGACGGTCAGATGACCGAAGACGATACCGTCACGATGAGTGAGTGTGCCGGAGTTTTGCAGTATTCCCAGAGCTGCTTTGAGGGATTGAAGGCATATACCACCGAGGACGGACGGATCGTGACATTTCGTCCGGATCTCAACGCCGACCGTATGATCGACACGACCAAACGGCTGGAGATGCCGTCCTTTCCGAAGGAGAGATTTATCGAGGCGGTAGAGAAAGTGGTGAAAGCCAATGCGGATTATGTACCGCCCTACGGATCGGGAGCAACGCTCTATCTGCGTCCGTACATGTATGCCAGCGGTCCGGTGATCGGTGTCAAGCCGGCGGATGAGTATCAATTCCGCCTGTTCTGTACGCCGGTAGGCCCCTACTTCAAGGAAGGAGCCAAACCCATCACGATCCGTGTCACCGATTTTGACAGAGCGGCACCGCACGGAACCGGACATATCAAGGCCGGCCTGAACTATGCCATGAGCCTGCATGCCATCGTCGATGCGCATAATCAGGGATTTGAGGAGAACATGTATCTCGACGCGGGCACCCGCACTAACGTCGAGGAAACAGGAGGAGCCAACTTCCTCTTCGTGACGAAGGATAACACCGTCGTGACACCGAAGTCCGACAGCATCCTGCCGTCCATCACCAGACGTTCTCTCATGTATGTGGCAGAAAAATATCTCGGACTGAAGACCGAGACGAGAGTGGTTCCTTTCGCGGAAGTGAAGGATTTTGCCGAGTGCGGACTCTGCGGAACGGCAGCGGTGATCTCACCGGTTGGAAAAATCAACGATCACGGAACGGAAATCTGCTTCCCCAGCGGAATGGACGAGATGGGTCCGATCACGAAAAAGCTGTACGATACGCTCACCGGAATCCAGATGGGACATATCGAGGCACCGGAGGGATGGATCCACGAGATTCCGATCGATTAGGGATAAAACGGAGACAGAAAAGGAAAGTTTATGGAAGGGACGAAAAAAGATATCTTATTCAGGGTCGTCAAGATCGTTTTCATCGCCATTCTTCTCATCGGAATCATCTGCTTTATCCTGAGTCAGTTGTTTTTGCCCCGGGAAGTGGATAATTCCGGCTTTACCTGTGAGGACTTCACCGCGCAGTGGGTACAGGTGATGCCGGACGGATCGAAAAAACCGGTAGAAGTACCCGGAAGGCTCGAAGGTGAGTACGGCGAGAAGTTCACCATCGAGACCAAGGTGACAGCCAGACTGGCTGCAGAGGGATATTTCTGTATCAAATCTGCCAGACAGAACATGAAGATTTTTGTCGAGAATAAGCTGAAGGCATCGTATTCCACGGATGAAACCCGGTTATACGGTAAGTCCAGTGCGCCTTATTATGTCTTCGCCAGATTCTCCCCGGAGGACGAGGGAAAGGTCATGACGATCGAAGCCCAGACTAACTCCGCCTATTCGGGACTGATCCTGGAGATGTATTACGGCACGCAGGTCGGGATCTGGATCAAGCTTTTTGCCAGGGACGGGATCGACCTTTTCGTCGGAGTGATCATGCTGTTGCTGGCGGTGGTCAGCATCATTGTCAGCCTGGTACTTCGTTTTTATTACAAGAGAAATGAGGTCAAGGGAGACCTGTTGTATCTGGGAATGGCGGAGTTGCTGGCGTCCATGTGGATCATCGCCAATTCCTCCTTCCGACAGATTATTTTTCCGAATATATCGTCCATCAGTGACATGACATTTTTCGCGCTGATGCTGCTCCCGGTTCCCTTCGCGATCTTTTTGGATCAGGTACAGGAGAAAAGATATCATAAGATTTACCGGGCGCTGGGGGTGCTGGCACTCATCGATACGTTTGTGTGCTCGACGCTTCAGTTTGTGGATATCCTGCAGTTTCAGGATTCGATCCTGGCGATCTTCGTGGTGCTGATCCTCGTCATCGTGACCTTCGTCATCACGACGATCATCGATTTCAAGAAAAATCAGATGAAGGAGTATCTTCAGATTGTGATCGGTATGATCGGTGCCAGTATCACGGGTGTGATCCAGATGGGACTCTATCTGTCGCACAGTGCGGTCCTCGGAGCGTCACTGATCTGTATCGGATTCATTTTCCTGCTGGTTATGGCGATCATCCGGTTGCTGAGGACAGCGGTCAACACCGAGAATGAGCGACGGGAAGCTATCCGGGCAAACAAAATGCAGGAGGAATTCCTGGCCAACATGAGTCACGAGATCCGTACTCCGCTCAACGCCATCATCGGACTGAACGAGATGGTGCTGAAAGAGTCGACGGAGGAAAGTATCAAATCCTACTCCTCGGACATCAAGGGGGCCAGCAAAACACTGTTGGGCCTGATCAACGATATTCTGGACTTCTCCAAGATTGAATCCGGAAAAGTGGATCTCACGCCGACGAAGTACTGGACCACTTTCCTGATCTCCGACAGCTACAACCTCATTTCCAAACGCGCGGAGGAGAAAAATGTCGAGATGCGCGTCGAGGTGGATCCTACCGTGCCCGAGCAGCTCTATGGAGATGAAAACCGCATCCGTCAGATCATGACGAATCTTCTGACCAATGCGGTGAAATATACGAACGAAGGCTCCATCACGCTGAAGATGAGTTGGAGAAAAACCAGCATCGAGACAGCGATGATCCGGATTTCCGTGGCCGATACCGGAATCGGGATCAAAGAGGAGGATATGGAGAAGCTGTTCCAGTCCTTCAAGCGTGTGGATGAGAAACGAAACCGGAACATCGAAGGAACCGGACTCGGACTCGTCATCTGCAAACAGCTGGCGGAGCTGATGGGCGGAAAGATCTGGGTGAAGAGTGTATACGGAGAAGGCTCCGAGTTCTTCGTGGAGTTTCCGCAGAAGATCGTATCCGAGAGAGGTATGGGCAAGTTCAGCCCGCACTCCGTGGTAAATGACGAAGAGGTGATTCAGAAGTTTACGGAATTCACGGCACCGGATGCCAAAATCCTGGTGGTAGACGATGTGGAAACCAACCTGAAAGTAATCAAAAACCTCTTAAAAGATACATATATTCAGATTGAAACGGCAATGAGTGGTCAGGAATGTCTTGATATTACGAAAAATAGCGGATTCGACCTAATCTTCCTGGATCACCGTATGCCGGAGATGGACGGCATCGAAACCTTCCATAATATGAGGAACCGGTCGGATGATCCGAACGAGGATACCCCGGTCATCATGCTGACGGCCAACGTCGTGGCCGGAGCAAAAGAGAATTATATGAAGGAAGGCTTCACGGATTATCTGACGAAGCCGATCCGACAGTCCGATCTCAAACAGATGCTGATCGATTACCTCCCCCTCCATATGGTACACAAAAAGGCGTGATTTTTCCCTTGACATCACGCCTTTCTTATGTTAGAATAGCAACCCGTGATGTAAATTCCTTGTTCTCCCTGAAACAGGGGAGAGCCAAAAGACCAAAAGGAGGTGCGAACAGCTATGAAAAAGTACGAATTAGCTCTGGTTGTTAGTGCTAAAGTTGAAGATGAAGTGCGCGAAGCCACGGTGGAGAAAGCCAAGGAAGCGATCACCTCTCTCGGCGGACAGATTACGAATGTCGATGAGTGGGGCAAAAAACAGCTCGCGTATGAGATCCAGAAGATGAACGAAGGATTCTACTACTTCATCCAGTTCGACGCAGAACCGACTATGCCCGGTGAGCTCGAGCAGAGACTTCGCATTATGGACAACGTACTGAGATACTTGACTGTGAATGCAGAAGAGGAGTAATCCATGATGAGACATCCCGCATGACAGCCGGGGCCAACCTGTAAATGAACGGAAGGAGTCTTATTATGAACAAACTGATTTTGATGGGAAACCTGACAAGAGATCCTGAGATTCGCTATTCTCAGGGTTCCAATATGGCGATTGCGCGTTTTTCGATCGCCGTGAACCGCCGCTTCCCCCGAGAGGGTGAGCCGGACAGTGACTTTTTCAACTGCACGGCTTTCGGAAAGCAGGCAGAATTTGTGGAAAAATACTTCCACAAGAGATCACGGATGCTGCTGTCCGGGCGGGTTCAGAACGATAACTATACCAATAAAAACGGAGAAAAGGTATACAGTGTGCAGGTCATCGCCGAGGACATCGAGTTCGCCGAGCGTAAAAGTGCCGCTGATGCCGCTTTCTCAGCCGGAGCCGGACAGGGCGGAGGAGACAATCCGATGCCGGCACCGCCGGAGCCTTCGGGAGCCGACGGCGGAGACGATTTTGTCGATATCGAAGGCGCCGGACAGGGAGATATTCCGTTTTTCGCTTGAGAGTGAGGCCGTTCGGAGAAGTCGGGCGTGCCGCTTCCAATTTTTGAATGAAAGGAATGAAGAACTATGGCATTTCAGAAAGAACGCAGCGATGCAGCGAATCGTCGTCGCGCACCGCGCAGAAGAAAAAAGGTTTGTGCTTTCTGTGCAGACAAAGAGTTTAAGTATGTAGATTACAAGGACACCGCGAAACTGAAGAGATTCCTTTCCGAGAGAGGAAAGATCCTTCCGAGACGTGTGACAGGAACCTGTGCAAAGCATCAGCGTGCCCTGACCGCAGCGGTGAAGAGAGCCCGTCACGTTGCATTGATGCCGTACACGACAGATTGATGTGCCGTTTGCGGATTCTCCGAATGAGAATTGACTTAACGGAATTGAAAAACAAAACTTGGAAAAGCCTTGCGAAAGCAAGGCTTTTCTGTTAGAATGGAGGTTGGGGTTATTTTTAATCTGCGATAGGAGGGATACGAGATGAGAGTAGCATTTTTGACGAGCGGTGGCGACTGTCAGGCATTGAACGCAACGATGCGCGGTGTGGCAAAAGCCCTTTACAACGACAACCCGAAGACGGAGATCATCGGTATTCTCGAGGGCTACAAAGGCCTGATGTATGGGAATTATCGGGAGATGTCCCCGGCTGATTTTTCCGGCATACTGACCGAGGGAGGAACGATCCTGGGCTCCTCGCGTCAGCCCTTTAAAAATATGCGCAAGCCCGACGAGAACGGCATGGACAAAGTGAAAGCCATGAAGGACACCTACAAAAAACTGAAGCTGGACTGCCTGGTGATCCTGGGCGGAAACGGTACGCAGAAAACTGCCAACCTGCTTCGTGAGGAGGGCCTGAATGTCGTCGGACTGCCGAAGACCATCGACAACGACATCTGGGGAACCGATCTGACCTTCGGGTTCCATTCGGCGATCGAAGTGGCGACGAATGCGATCGACTGCATCCACACAACGGCGTTCTCCCACGGTCGTGTCTTCATCGTTGAGGTGATGGGACACAAGGTGGGCTGGATGACGCTGTACGCCGGAATCGCCGGCGGGGCGGACGTGATCCTGATCCCCGAGATCCCCTATGATATCGACAAGGTAATCGGGGCTGTCGAGAAGAGAAATAAAGAAGGAAAGCGTTTTTCCATCCTGGCGGTGGCCGAGGGAGCCATCTCGAAGCAGGATGCCGCTCTCACGAAAAAGGAGCGCAAGCAGCTTCTGAAGGACAACCCGTATCCCAGTGTTTCCTACAAGATCGGAGCCGAGATCGAGGAGCGTACCGGACAGGAGATCCGGATCACGGTGCCGGGACATACCCAGCGAGGCGGAAGTCCCTGTGCTTACGACCGGGTGATCTCCAGCCGTCTGGGAGCGGCAGCGGCGGAACTGATCCTGAAGGGAAAATTCGGCTATATGGTTGGCTTCAAGGGAGACGATATCATACCGGTACCCCTGGAGGAAGTAGCCGGCAAACTGAAGTATGTAGATCCGGATTCTCCGATCATCCGCGAGACAAAGAGCCTCGGGATTTCGTTTGGAGATTGAGAGTGAGTTTCGCCGGACTTCAAAACGATAGAAAGAGTGAAAGAAATGTCATATCAGGCACTGTATCGTAAATACCGTCCCCGGGACTTTTCCGATGTCAAGGGGCAGGAGGCGATCGTGACCACGCTGAAAAATCAGCTGAAGTCCGGTCGGATCGGTCATGCCTATCTGTTTTGCGGGACCAGAGGAACCGGGAAAACCACGGTGGCGAAGATTCTCGCCCGTGCGTTGAACTGTGAGAACCTCGGGGAGAACGGCCCCTGCGGCGAGTGCGCGAGATGTCAGGCCATCGAAGAAGGCTCCTCCATGAACGTGGTGGAGATCGACGGTGCCTCCAACAACGGAGTAGCCGACGTGCGTCAGATCGTGGATGAGGTGAACTATGCACCCATGGACGGCGGCCGGAAGGTCTATATCATCGACGAGGTCCATATGTTGTCGGAGAGCGCTTTCAACGCGCTCCTGAAAACACTGGAGGAACCGCCGGAATATCTGACGTTCATCCTGGCGACCACGGATCCACAGAAGGTGATCCCGACGATCCAGTCCCGGTGTCAAAGATACGATTTCAAGAGAATCTCCGTAGAGACCATCGTGGCCAGAATGCGGGAGCTTCTGGATAGCGAGGGCATCCGGGCAGAGGACCGGGCCCTGAACTACATCGCCCGGGTAGCGGACGGAGCGCTCCGTGACGCGCTGAGCCTTCTGGAGGAATGCATCTCATATTTCTTCAAGGAGGAACTGACCTTCGAGAAAGTGCTGACCGTGGTGGGTTCCGTCGACCAGACGGTGTATCACTCCGTGACACAGGCTTTGATCGAAGGGGAGGTTGACCGGGTGATCGGAACCGTGGATGAGCTGGTGGCCACCGGGAGAGATCTCACCCAGTTTGCGAAGGAATACGTCTGGTATCTCCGAAACCTGCTGATAGTCAAGACGGGGAACGATGTCAGACATCTTATCGATATGTCAGATGAAAATATCGAACAGCTCCGGATCTTTGCAGAACAGCTGGAGGAGGAGCAGATTGTCCGATATATCCACGTGGTTTCGCGACTGACCGCGGATATGCGGCACACCTCCAACCGGCGCGTGGAGTTTGAGATCGCGCTGATCCGGCTTTGCCGGCCGCAGATGGAGAGAGATTACGATTCCCTCATCGACCGGATGAAGGAGATGGAGAGGGAACTGGAACGACTGCAGGATGGCCTGGAAGCCGGCATGTATTCGGTTTCGACGGCAGGCCCGGCCACAGGAACTCCCGGAACAGAGCCGGCGGCGAAGCCTGTAGAGGTACCGAAGCCCATCCGGCCGGAGGCGGTTCCGGAGGATGTGAGGGAGATCGTGGCCAGCTGGAAGCACATCGAACAGTCCATCGTGGCCAGCGGTCATCAGCTGTTGGGCGCGAAACTGACGAACGTCCTGTTATCCGTCGATGAGGACGGAAGCCTGGTCCTGGGATTCAGGGAGAGGCTGGAACGGGATTATTTTTCCGGAAACCCCGAGAAAGTCGAGCAGCTCCGGGAAATCATCGGAGAGGCCACCGGAAAACAGGTAAAAATCGTAGTGAAGGATGTGTCGGATGCGAAGGACCGCGTCGGGATCACGGATCTGCGGGATATCATAAAAAATGTACCCATCGAGGTGAAGGAGGATTGACATGGCACGTAGAGGTGGAGGGATGCCCGGCGGAATGCCCGGGAACATGAACAACCTGATGAAGCAGGCACAGAGAATGCAGCGTCAGATGGAAGAGTCCCAGAAGGAGATGGAGGAGAAGGAGTACGAGGCATCGGTGGGCGGTGGCGCCGTGACGGTAAAAATGTCCGGCAAGAGAGAACTCATCGAGGTGAAGCTATCCGAGGAGGTCGTGGATCCCGATGACATCGAAATGCTGCAGGATCTTATCGTGGCGGCAGTGAACGAAGTGACCAGACAGATCGATGAAGACAGCTCGAAGTCCATGGAGGCACTGACCGGTGGACTGAATCTGGGAGGATTTCCGTTCTGATGAACTACTACAGTGATTCGATTAATACTCTCATCCAGGAGTTGTCAGGACTCCCGGGGATCGGGCCGAAGTCAGCGGGACGGCTGGCTTTTCATATTCTGGAGATGCCGGAGGACCGGGTGAAGAGTCTGTCGGAGAGCATCCTGACGGCCAGACAGAAAATCCGTCTGTGCCGGGAGTGCTTCAATCTCTCCGATGAAGAGGTTTGCACCGTGTGCGGGAACCCCAAGCGAAACCACAAACTGATCATGGTGGTTGAGGAGCCCGCGGATCTGGTTGCCTACGAGAAGACCGGACAGTACGACGGAGTCTATCATGTCCTGCATGGGGCGGTCAACCCCATGATCGGTGTCCAGCCGGAGAACCTGAAGCTGAAGGAGCTCCTGCAGAGGCTGGCCAGGGAGGATGTGGAGGAAGTGATCGTCGCGACAAACTCCACCGTGGAGGGCGAAGCGACCGCGCTTCTGATCAGCAAGTATGTGAAGCAGGCAGGGATCCGGGTGACCAGGATCGCCAGCGGAGTGCCCGTGGGAGGAGCGCTGGAATACGTGGATGAGATGACGCTGTATCGTGCGCTGGAGGGAAGGATTGATTTGTAAGGGGCGCAAGATCCGCCGAGGCAACGGGCAGGAGAAGAAAACAAACTGCCTGCAGGGTGTTGGGGTCTGAGTGAGGCAGCGGGTGGCTGAAAACAAATTGATGCCAGAAGCGTGGGGGCGGCTGAGAAGAAACACCGGAGGAGAGAAAGTGTTACCGGTTGAGGAAAAGGATAAAAAAAGCTATATCGTTCTGTGGATACTGACAATCACCATTATCACGTTTGGAATCGGTGGATTGTTAGTTTTTTCGTATTTCTATAATAATCAGACCTATTCCCACTATCAGGTAGTCAGCGAGGTGGAGCGAAGCGACTCCAACAACGTTACATATCAATATTTTCAGAAAAATCTCCTAAAATACTCAGGAAACGGGATCAGTCTCATCGACTCCAAGGGAAAAACCCTCTGGAACGGCGGCTTTGATATGAAGATGGTCCAGGTGGATACCTGTGTGGACCAGGTTCTGGCGGCAGACATCGGAGGCAATTCCTTCCATATATATGATGGTAAAAGCGAGGGGGCGGAGATGGAGACTACCTACCCCATCGTACGCGCCAAGGTCTCGGCCGGCGGGCTGGCTGCCGTGCTGGAACAGGACACGGAATCCAATTCCCTGAAGGTCTATAATCCGGCAGGTACGACGGCGAAGCTTCTGGTGGAGATCCCCACAAACGTTTCCGAGGAGGGATATCCTCTCGATTTTGATATCTCACCGGACGGAAAAACACTGGTCGCTGCCTATATGGTGGTGGAGGGCACAGAGGCGAAATGCCGGGTGAATTTTTACAACTTCACCGAAGTGGGACAGGACAAAAACATGCTGGTGGGTGGAAAGGACTATGGCGACGAGATGGTTTCCTCCATCCGGTTTCTGGATAATGACCGGGTGATTATCTACCGGGAAAAAGGCTTCGATGTCTATGAACATATGCTGGAGCCGCATCCGGTGCTGGAAAAATCCTTTGATCAGACCATCGTCAGCGTGGCGGACAACGCGGATGACGAGTCCTCCGGCGATGACTACATCGCAGTCGTCACGGCGAACGATACGATGACATCCCGCCAATTGCAGGTGTTCACTCCGGAGGGTGAGGTCGTCCTGGACACACCGGTGAACTACGATTACAGCGAGTTTAAGATCTACGGCAGCGAGTTCTATTTCTACGGATCCCATCACGCGGATGTCATGCGACTGAACGGAACCACGAAGTTTGAAACCGACTTCGACCTGGAGCTGGACGGGTTCTTCCCCGGCGGGAGATCCACGGATTATCTTGTGGTAGACTATAACTACATCCGGAAGATACGGATGAAATCGAAGTGACGGAACAAACAGCCATGGTTGTCACATTTCAACCGATTGATCGCACCGGAGCGGAAAAGTGGAGGAAATTATGTATACCCATATAATAGAAGGAATCGTTGCACTCATCATCATTCTCTGCGCCGTCGACGGCTGGCGCAAGGGGCTGATCTTGAAGTTATTCGGATTCCTGCGTTTTCTGTTGATGATCATATTGACGATCCTGCTGACACCGCTGCTGTATAAGATTCTCCCCTTGGAGCCGGGGATGAGGGAAGGCGCCGCCGTGCTGCTGGCACTGATCGTATCGGTGGTGGGATTGACCGTGATCTCCCGCCTGCTGCACATCGTGGACCACATCCCGGTGGTGCGGACCATCAATCACTTCGGAGGCCTGCTGGTGGGGCTGCTCTTCGGCTTTCTCGCCGTATGGGTGGCACTGGTCGTATTCAACGCCTTCCGAGACATCGACTTCTGCCGCACCGTCATCCACTACGCCAAGCAAAGCCCCGCACTCTTCTGGCTGCTCCACTTCGATCCGATCGCGTTCCTCACCAATTCTTTCTAAGAACGAAAACTGTTGACAGATTCCGATACTTGTGTTAGAATGTTCAAGCGTCTGTAAACAGGCGACTTTAATCGAACAGGAGGTGAAAATGAATGCCAACTTTTAACCAGCTCGTTAAGCAGGGAAGAAAATCGGTTGCCAAGAAATCGAACTCTCCGGCTCTGCAGTCGACCTTCAACTCGCTGAAGAAAAAGCCCGTGAAGGCCAGCTCACCGCAGAAACGTGGCGTATGTACCGTAGTACGTACCGCTACCCCGAAGAAACCGAATTCCGCACTCCGTAAGATCGCCAGAGTGCGTCTTTCCAACGGCATCGAGGTAACAAGCTATATTCCGGGCGAAGGACACAACCTTCAGGAGCATAGCGTGGTTATGATTCG
>JAFYBS010000220.1 GCA_017540125.1 Eubacterium sp. | reverse complement strand
TTTTTATTCACGATCTTCCCTCTTTCCTAAAACCTAAAATACAGAAACGGATTATACGTATCCGCCACGATACAAGCCGTCGACGCGATCATCATCGCCGCCACATACACCATACTACCCACCGCATAAATCGTCTCATGCTTCATCACATATTTTTTTACCAATTTTGTGAGCACTCCCGTGCTGATCACGGCAGCCACCAACAACAACACGATATGCCCGCTGAGAAGATACTGTGTATGCGAATCGCACAACCCCTGATCGCCAATAAACAAAGCACCCTTTACAAACGAAGATTTCAACTCGGGAAGCACATCCGCCAGCCCGAAAATCCCCCATCCGGCAATCACGATGATCATCGTGTACAGCCAGGTGATCAACCGTGGGATCTTTTCCAGTATCTTCAGAAGGAACAGCTTTTCAATGATCAAAAGAATACCGTAGTATACTCCCCACAAAACAAAACTCCACGCTGCTCCGTGCCAAAGACCAGTCAGCATCCACACGATAAAAATGTTCCGGATCTGTCGCAGCATTCCCTTTCGGTTTCCACCCAACGGAATATACACATACTCCTTAAACCAGGTAGACAGGGAAATATGCCAACGTCTCCAGAACTCCGTAACAGATTTTGATATATACGGGAAATTGAAGTTTTCATCAAAATGAAAACCGAACATCCGCCCCAAACCGATAGCCATATCCGAATAACCGGAAAAATCAAAATAGATCTGGAACGTAAAACACAACATAGCCAGCCAAACCGTCGCCGTTGTCATGTCACCTGCAGAGCCCTTCCTAACCGCGTCCCAGATCTGCCCGAAGGAATTGGCCAGCAACACTTTTTTTCCCAGACCGGAAGCAAAACGGACAATCCCGGCCGTGAAATCCTCCATGGTTTCTTTTCTGGTTCGAAGCTCCCGCTCCACCGTCTGATAACGAACAATCGGACCGGCGATCAACTGCGGAAACATCGTGATATAGGCGCCGAAATCGATGATATTTTTCCCGGCAGGCACTTTCCCCCGATATACATCGATGGTATAACTGAGCGCCTGAAACGTATAGAAGCTGATTCCGATGGGAAGCGCAAACTCCAGAACCTCCATATCAAGTCCAAACAAATGATTCAGCGTTCCGATGGCAAATCCCGTGTACTTGAATACTGCCAGATAACCGAGGTTCAGAAAAATGTTGAGCGCCAAAAGTCCTTTGCTTTTGTGTTTTTCCAGTGCAATTCCGAAAAAATAGTTAACCAAAACAGAGGCCAGGATCCCGATCACAAAAACCGGCTCACCCCAGGCATAGAATACCAAACTAAACAAAAGAAGGACGGCGTTTCTTCCTTTACGGGGCATCAAATAGTAAAGAAGAAGAACCGCCGGTAAAAATACATATAAAAATATCAGACTGGAAAAAACCATTATGACAGACTCTCTTTAAACGCGTTAATTGCCTTGCTGTTTCCATCCGTATCGAGGACAAACAGGTATACATAGCTTCCTTTAGATCCCACCTTGGCTTTCTTCAGAAGGGTTTGTCCGTGATCCGAATGATAATTCTGATTCGTCTTATATTCATTTACAACAAAAGTTTTCAGCTTATTTTTAATCTTCTTCATGGATTTGGAAGAAGTTGCCTGGAAAATCGCGCAGATATATTCCTCGTCACTGTTGGATTTCTGTGCTGCCGTATAGTTGGAAAACAGCTTTGCGGATACTCCCAGGATCGTGGAATACTTTCCGAACACATTTTTTCTTTCCGTGTTGATCATGTTGGAATCACTGAGCGGAAACTCACTTCCATAGGCGGATTTCACAGCGGAAAATACTCCCGATGTGGATGCCGCCGCCTGTGAAGGCGTCCCCGAACCGAACAATCCGGCGATGATCATGCAACAAACCAATACCATACTGAGTGTTTTTCGATAGTTTTTCATTTTCTTTCTCCTTTCTCTTTTTGAAATAATTACCAATTGTGAAACACTTCTTTACTCCATTCCCGAATCTTGTTTGCCACTGCCGCGGATCCACTGTCGTTCCAATGGCAACCGTCACCGGCATCATAGGATCGACTCAGATGAGACGTACCGTCATCCAACACATCCGTAGCCGGACAGAAAAACACATCATTATACCTGTCGGCAAAACTCTTATAGGCATTATTAAACGTAGCGCGCTGCGTTACAGACGGGATGTTTTCCGGCGATGTGACACCGCAAGGAGCGATCTTGATCAGAATGATCTGAACATGAGAATTAATTTTTCTCAAAAGCTCTCTCACCTTGGTATAATTGTTCATCGTCCATCCGGTCGTCGTCCAAGCGGATTCGTTTCCTCCGACCAGGAAATATACCCGGTCCGGTTTGTAATACGCGATCCTCTCAATTCCCGTAACAGATTGTCCGTTGTAACTGAAATAATTGTTATGCAACAGCGTGTAGGTGTTCAATCCGATCTTTGCAACAAACGGCTTATCACTTCCGAATATGCTTGTAAACTTCTGCATCCCCACCATGAAGCACTCACCGCACATGACCGTCAGAGGTTTCTTCGGGTAGACATACACTTTCTTTCGCTTACTGGGTTTACCGTCAAACGACTTGTTACGGATTGTCATATGTGCCTGGACTTTATAATAATAAGTCTTTCTTTTTTCCGCTGTTTTATCTTTGTACTTCAGATTCCGGGTTGTTCCTATCGACTTGTATCCGGTCTTTTTGTCTTCCGACCGGAGAACGTAGTAATCCTCGGCATTGTATTGAGAACTCCAGGTAAGTATTACTTTTCCTTCTATGTCTTTACTGACCGCGAGATTTTCTACCTGTTTACTGATAAAAATGTCTGCCCGTTCCTTCTCAACCTCCGTGAGTTCGTTCGGATCCGGAGTTATCGTCGGAAGAGGTGTTTTGACACCGGTAGGCTGTGGCGACGCCGTAGGCACTGTTGTCGGGCGCGGAGATCCGGTCTGTTTCGGTACCGCGGATGCCGCGGAACTGGTCACAATCCCGGGCATACCGGTCGCACGCGCTGCCGATTTCTTCTCACAACACGACTGCTGAATTTTGGCCACGCTTCCGGACACCGATTCGCTTTCCTGCGCTTCTTTTTCCCGGATCTTCTCTTTGACCTCCTTCAATACATCCCGTAAGGAGTGTTTAACACTGCTTTTATCCAAACCGGCCACGAATTCTTTCGCTTTGTTGTATCCCTCCCAGGTCAGTTTTTCTTTTGCTTTTTTTACCAATCCCTTCGCTTTTTTCTGATTCCTCAACATCTGTCGCACGGATTTTACCATCACGTCCGTCCAGACACGGTAGGCATCATACGTCAGATGCACAAACCCATCGGAGGCATATCCCGCCCTCAGAGCTCCGGAGGAATCCTTCAAAGGAGTATTGATATCGATGTAATATAAATCCTTTTTCTGCTCCGCCAATTCTTTCATGTTGTTATTCAGCTTGTCGGTCTCGGTGTTGTTCAACCGGCCCTTGGCGATTCTGGTCGGAGTAGACGCCAGGATAAAAATGTCCACATCGGGATTTACCGTTTTGATCTCATGGATGTATCGCTTGTAATGATTCAGAATCTGATCCCCGCTGGGGTTAAAATCGTTGATTCCCATGTTGATAAAAACATGCTTGACACCGCATGCTTTCACGGCATCTCTGGCCTTCATCGGCTTACCGCCGTAGTGGATCATATACTGCGTGATGTTTTCAAAATCATTTAAAAATGAATAGCATCCCCATACAAGCATCGTCGGATTGCCGAGAAACCCGGTTCCGTTTTTCTCAAAATAATACTTCAGTCCGAGCCCGACGGAATGCCCCAGTATGGCACTGTCCCCGAAAAACGAATTGATTTCCTCCTGAGAAACCGCGTACCGGGATTTGGCACGGGCACGGTCCTGTCCCTTTTCACCAACTCCGGATATCCCGGCTATCAGACTGAATATCAGCGACATACAACATATAACGCTGAGTATACTTTTTTTCTTCCTGTTCATGTCCTTTCCTTTCTCCGATCTAGACGTATTTAACATGTGACCGGCAGTTTTTATAAGGCGGTCTGCCGTTCACTCCGCTGAGACTGTAGGGAAACTGGAAATAACTGTTGCTTTTGTTGGCAAACTCCCAGTTCGGATCCGATACCAGTCCGTTTACTTCCGCCCAGCCGTGTCCGCCCGAGCTGACAGCCGCGCACTTTTTGGCACCGGCGGCATTCGCGAGATAAGCAAACAGAGCGCCCCATCCATAGCAGGCCGCATGCCCCTTTGTCATCATATCATAGGCATAATACACATCAAAATGCTTCAGGTTATAAAACGTATGGCTTCCCAGGATCCAAAAGGCCTTTCGTTCGTAGTCATAAGCGGCGCGCAGCTTCTGATCAACCGTCATCGCCGCGTTGGTGATTTTAGCCAGGATTTTCGAGCATTTCCACATCGTCCAGACCTTTTTCTGCTTCCATTTGGCCTTTACTCTTGCTTTTCCGCTTTTTCTCAGCTTGATCAGGTTCACGGTTTTATCCTTGACCATGTGGCCCTTCGCTTCATTTTTCAGGCGGAAAAAGTAGTAATTATCCTTGATTTTCCACCATCCGGTGCGCTGTACACCCTTTTTATCAAAAAAGTATGTCTTTTTTTTGATGGTTGCCAGTCCGGTTACTTTTTTTCCGTCGGCATCCAGATAGAATACTCTTTTTTTCTTCCACTTCCATTTGCCGTTATCAAGCTTTTCGCGCAACTCTTTTTCCCGCTGTTCGGCCAGTTCCTCCGGTGACGAAGTGACTTCCGGCGTGGGCGTGGGATTTGGGTTCACCGTGGGCTCCGCTGCGGATCCTGACGCTGCCTCGCTGTTCCCTTCCGAACTCTGCTCACGTGCTACCGATTTGGAGCCGTTCACAACATCCTCCGGTGCGCAGGAAGCAAGTGTTCCCGCCATCACGGCCGCACTGAGAAGAATGGCTATCATTCTTTTTCCTCTTTTTTCCGGTTTTCTCATCTTTCTGTCCTTTCGTGCTTGTCAATCCGAATAAATCGTAGTATAATCATCTCTATCAATAAATAAAGAAAGAGGGTGTTTTCATGACACAGAAGCGTACCTCTTTTTCGGGGGGGTTCGGTTTTGTACTCGCAGCGGCAGGAAGCGCTGTGGGACTCGGTAACATTTGGCGATTTCCGTATCTGGCGGCCAAGGACGGTGGCGGGATTTTCCTACTGGTCTATCTGATTCTGGCTCTTACCTTCGGATTTACATTGCTTACGGCAGAGGTAGCCATCGGACGAAAAACACAGCAGGGACCGCTTACGGCCTATAACAAATTGAAGTCCGGAAAAATGCAAAAACTTCTCGGAATTCTGGCCTGCGTGGTTCCTTTTATCATCCTTCCCTACTACTGTGATATCGGCGGGTGGGTACTGAAGTACTTTGTTGCTTTTGTCACAGGTCATGGTACAGAAGCCGCAGAGGACGGTTATTTCGGCGGATTCATCACAAGTGAAGTGGAACCCATCGTATACATGGTGATCTTTTTGGTCATCATCGCCGCTATTATTTTTATCGGTGTAAATAAGGGTATCGAATTATCTTCCCGAATCCTGATGCCGATTCTTCTGGTCATGATCATCGGTGTTGCTATCTTTTCTCTTTTTATCAGCCATACCGACGAATCCGGCGTGACAACCACCGGACTGGACGGTTTGAAAGCCTTGTTTATCCCTGACTTTGAAGGGATGACGTTTCAAAAGTTCATACAGGTGGTCGTGGACGCCATGGGACAGCTTTTCTTCTCGCTGAGTATCGCCATGGGAATTATGATCGCCTACGGCTCTTATGTTAACAAGGAAGCCAATCTGGTGAAATCCATTAACGAGATTGAGATTTTTGATACAGCCGTGGCATTTTTGGCCGGGACGATGATCATTCCGGCGGTATATGTGTTCCAGGGTGCCGAAGGTATGAAGGCATCCGGTCCCTCTCTGATGTTTGTCTCGCTCCCGAAGGTTTTTGCCGAGATGGGCACCATCGGAAATGTGGTCGGTGCCGTGTTCTTTGCAATGGTTCTTTTTGCGGCGATCACCTCGGCGATGTCTATCCTGGAGGCTGTGGTTTCCAGCCTGATCGACCGGTTCCAGCTTTCCAGAAAGGTGGCTACCATCCAGGAGTCAATCATGGCCTGTATCCTGGCGGTGATCGTATGTCTGGGTTATAATATCCTGTATGTGGAGATTCGTCTCCCGAATATGTCAGAAGAACAGAACGGACAGATACTGGATATCATGGACTATATCAGTAACTCTGTCCTGATGCCGATCGTCGCGATCCTGACCTGTGTCCTCATCGGCTGGATCGTGAAGCCGAAGACGATCATCGACGAGTGTCAGACAAACGGTGAAAAGCTCGGCCGAAGAGGGCTTTTCTCCATCATGATACGATATGTCGCGCCGGTATTCCTTTTCCTGCTGTTCCTGCAATCCTCAGGAATTTTCCGACTATTGGGAATAGAGTACTTTGGATGAAGCGGATTCATACTGATCCGTTCCCTCGCTGTCAATAACAACTATCACCGGCAGGTTTTCTACCTCAAGGCGACGGATTGCTTCTGTGCCGAGGTCATCGTAAGCGATGACCTCGGCTTTTTTGATACACTTGGACAGCAGTGCTCCGGCACCGCCTACCGCCGCAAAATAAACCGCGGTATTTTTTTTCATCGACTCGATGACCTCCGGGCTCCGCCGGCCCTTACCGATCATGCCTGCCAGGCCCCTATCCAACAGTCCCGGCGTATACTTATCCATCCGCGTACTGGTCGTCGGTCCCGCCGAACCGATCACCTGACCCTCTCTCGCCGGTGTCGGCCCCAGATAATATATTACCTGATCCTTTATCTCAAAAGGTAACTCTCCGCCCTTTTTCAGCGTTTCCGTCATCCTCTGATGCGCCGCGTCCCGCGCGGTATATATCACCCCACTGATATAACAGTAATCCCCCGCGCGCAGTTTTTTCATCTCTTCCCTCTTCGCAGGAATAGTAAGCTGTCTTTCCATGTGAACCCCCATTGATTGCTCAAATCCTCTCCGTCACATGCCGGTTCACATGACAGCAGATATTCACCGCTACCGGAAGACCGGCGATATGCGTCGGATAAGTCTCAATATTCAATCCCAATGCCGTCACACGACCGCCGAGACCACCCGGCCCCAGTCCCAACCGGTTTACCTTCTCCAACATCTCCTGTTCCAGCTCCCTCACCCATACCACGGGAGACTCTGAATCCAGCGGTCTGGTCAATGCTTTCTTCGCCAACCAGGCAACTTTTTCAAACGTACCGCCGATCCCGACACCGATCACCATCGGCGGACAGGCATTCGGTCCCGCTGCCGCCACGGTATCCAGGATCACCTGTTTTACTCCTTCGATCCCGTC
The DNA here is from genome assembly GCA_017540125.1 of Eubacterium sp. Classification (GTDB taxonomy): domain Bacteria; phylum Bacillota; class Clostridia; order Lachnospirales; family Lachnospiraceae; genus Eubacterium_F. The sequence goes on along the minus strand of JAFYBS010000220.1, from coordinate 21,199 downwards.
TGCCGGCTTCAGCATCACCAGCCTCGACATGTTCTCCGAGCCAAACCCCTTCGGTGCCACCGTGATCTCAAACCCCTCTCCCGGCACGATCTCATAATGTATCACGGCCGGTGTGTTGTCACCCGTGTTCTCTCTCTCGATGGGATCTCTGACTACGGATTTCCGCAGATACCCGTCCCGGTATCCCTGACGGACGCCCTCGTTGACAGCATCACCGATGGCTCCACCCGTCACATGGACCTCCTGACCTATTTTTAAAAAAATCACGGTCATTCCGGTATCCTGGCAGATGGGGATCCGATCCTCTTTAGCGATCCGGAGATTCTCCTCCAGCTGGCCGAGGATATGTTTTCCGATGACAGACTCTTCTTTTGTTTTTCCGGCGATCAGTGCATCTTCTACATCCTTTGCCAGCTCGATATTCACTGACATACACATTTCCCGGATTTTTTTCGTAATTTCAGAACAGGTAATCTCTCTCATATCAATTCCTTCATGCCGCGTTTTTGCGGCTTGCGTATGCGAACATCAAGTTCGCATATCGCATCAGGTAAATGCTTTTTTGATTTCGATTTTTACATCCGTTTTTTTGATAAAAATACTGATATCATCCGCGATGTTTGCAACGATGGATTTCTCCAGTTCATCCCAGGCATCCTCCGCGTCCTCACCCTGTTCCGCTTTGATTGCCGCACGATACTGCTCCATCGACCATTCATACATCCCTTCTGAATGGTAACCGGAGGGACTTCCCATACTGATCAGCCCGGTTGAAAGCATAGAAGGTCCTTCATCCTCCGGCAGAAGCACAGAACCGATCACATCCTTCAGCTTGCTGAGAAAGCCGTGTACTGCCGAGTTTTCTCCGGATGAAGACACCGATAACAGCGTTTTTCTCATCTCCCTGGTCAGCTCATCTACCTCGGCTTCCAGAAAAATACGGAAGCTTTTTCCTTCGTATTCCACGTGATAGTCGGCCTCTACATCGTGAGTGATCGTACGCATCATACTGAACACTTCTTCTGCCAGCAACCGGAGGTGCAGCTGTTCTTTGACCGAGAGTCCCTGGTTTTGTCCCAGCTTCTCAGTCATAGACAGTGCCTCCTTCATGCCCTGTCCTTCATTGTTTACAATGATCGTTTCTGTATTCATATTTACCCCTCTCTGTTTTACTCCCTTTTTTCATCCGTTTCCGGTATCTCTCCCGGTTCATGATCCGCCGGCGCGCCGTCCGGATTGTCATCGATGATATCCTCACGAACCTTCGCGATCGACGCGATCCTCACATCCGAATCCGTGTCGATGTCCATCAGCTTCACTCCGGAAGTAATTCGTCCCAGTACCCGTACGTCTTCGACATTCATACGGATGATGACTCCTTCGTTCGTGATCAGCATGATCTCACGATCCATACCGACGCACTTCGCGCCTACAATCTCACCGGTTTTTTCCGTGATCTTATAGCATTTCACGCCCTTACCGCCACGATGCTGTGTAGAGAAATCGTCGACACTGGTACGTTTACCCATACCGAATTCCGTAGCAAAAATGATTGCCTCTCCCTGGGAATCCATCTGCATTGCCACCACTTCATCTCCTGCAAGCAGGGAGATTCCGCGTACACCGATCGAGGCGCGGCCGACGGTACGTGCTTCTGTCTCGGGGAATCGGATACACATTCCCTTCTTCGTCATCAGGATGATGTCATTCGTGTTGTCCGTCAGTTTTACTTCGATCAACTCATCGTCTTCTCGGAGATTGATGGCGATCAGACCGGATTTGCGGATATTTTTATAATCCTCCAGTTTCGTCTTTTTCACGGTTCCGTTTCGCGTCGCCATAAACAGATATTTTTCCGTGTCAAACGCATGCATGGCGATCATCGCCGTGATCTTCTCCTCCGGCTCCAGCATCAGGAGGTTGACGATTGCGGTTCCTCTGGCCGTCCGGCCGGCTTCCGGGATTTCGTATGCCTTGATACGGAAGCACCGTCCGGTATTCGTGAAGAACATCACGAAATGATGCGTTGTCGCCATCAGCAGATCCTCGATATAATCATCATCGATCGTCTGCATTCCCTTGATGCCTTTTCCGCCCCGGTGCTGCGAACGGAAATTATCCGGCGTCATTCGCTTGATGTAGCCTTTGTGGGTCATCGCCAGAACACAGTTGGCTACCGGGATCAGATCTTCGATATTGATATCATCCGCGTCAAATCCGATGGTGGTCTTTCTCTCGTCACCGAATTTGTCACGAATCTCGAGGATTTCTGTTTTGATCACTCCGAGGAGGAGCTTGCGGTCTGCCAGGATTGCCTTGAACTCGGCAATCTTTCGCTCCAGCTCGGCGAACTCAGCTTCCAGCTTCTCGCGCTCCAATCCGGTCAGCGCGCGGAGACGCATCTCCACGATCGCGTTGGATTGAATCTCATCCAGATCGAACCGCTCCTGGAGTTTTTCTTTCGCCTCGGCCGTCGACTGCGATCCGCGGATGATCTTGATCACCTCGTCGATGTTATCCAGCGCGATCAACAGACCTTTGACGATATGAGCACGTTCTTCCGCCTTTTTCAGATCGAATTTTGTCCGTCTGGTGACTACTTCCTCCTGATGCGACAGATAATACTGCAGCATCTGCAGGAGGTTCAGAACCTTCGGCTCGAGAACTCCGTCCTTGTTCGGTACCACGGCAAGCATATTGGCACCGAAGGTGTCCTGCATCTGCGTGTGCTTGTACAGCTGATTCAGAACCACATTCGGATTGGCATCCTTTCGCAACTCGATCACCAGTCGCATACCTTCACGGTTGGACTCATCTCTCAGCTCGGTGATTCCGTCTATTTTTTTATCCTTGTGAAGCTCCGCGATCTTCTCCTGAAGTCGGGCTTTGTTTACCATATAGGGGAGCTCTGTCACGACGATACGGGACTTTCCGTTTCCCATATCCTCGATTTCCGTTACGGCCCTTACGCGTATTTTTCCACGGCCGGTACGATAAGCCTCCTCGATCCCTCTTCGACCGAGGATCGTCGCTCCCGTAGGAAAATCCGGTCCCTGGATGATCGTCATCAACTCATCGATGGTGGTTTCCCTGTCTTCCTCCACACGATTGTCGATCATCTGGACAACACCGTCTACCACTTCGGTCAGGTTGTGAGGCGGGATATTTGTCGCCATACCTACCGCGATACCGGATGTACCGTTGACCAGCAGATTCGGAAAACGCGCCGGCAACACCGTCGGTTCTTTCTCCGTCTCATCGAAGTTCGGCATGAAATCCACGGTATCTTTGTTGATATCCGCCAGCATTTCCATGGAAATCTTGCTGAGTCGCGCCTCGGTATAACGCATCGCCGCCGCTCCGTCACCGTCGACGGAACCGAAGTTTCCGTGGCCGTCTACCAGCGGATAATGCGTGTTCCATTCCTGTGCCAGATTGACCAGGGCACCGTAGATCGAGCTGTCACCATGCGGGTGATATTTACCCATGGTATCACCGACGATACGCGCGCACTTACGATGAGGCTTATCCGGTGTGTTATTCAGTTCGTTCATCGCATGCAGGATTCGCCTCTGAACCGGCTTCATTCCATCCCGCACATCCGGAAGCGCACGATCCACAATAACCGACATGGAATACTCGATATAATTGGTTTCCATTGTCTTTTTCAGATCCACCGGCTGGATCTCGTCAAAAATCTCTTCTTCCATTCGCTATCTCCTATACTGTAGTTCCCTTTGGTTAACAAATCAGATATCCAGATTTTTCGCGTATTTCGCGTTGGCTTCGATGAACTCCCGTCGTGGTTCTACTTCATCTCCCATCAGGGTGTTGAATGTCAGATCCAGTTCCTCGTTATCATCTTCGTTCATGTCCACTCTCAGCAGGATCCGTTTCTCCGGATCCATCGTCGTATCCCACAGCTGCTCCGCATCCATCTCTCCAAGACCTTTGTATCGCTGGATGGCATTGTTTCCGTCGCGACCGATTTCCTCGAGAACATGGTTCAATTCATCGTCCGTATAGGCATAATAAGTCTTTTTATTTTTCTCAACTTTATACAGCGGCGGCTGTGCCAGATATACATATCCCTGGCGGATCAGTTCCGGCATAAAACGGTAGAAAAATGTAAGCATCAACGTCGCGATATGAGCTCCGTCGACATCGGCATCCGTCATGATGATGATCTTGTGATACCGCAATTTTTCGATGTCAAAATCCTCGCTGATCCCGGTACCGAATGCCGTGATCATCGCCCGTATCTCCGCATTTCCGAGGATACGATCCAGTCTAGCTTTTTCTACGTTCAAAATCTTTCCGCGAAGCGGAAGAATTGCCTGCGTTGCACGGTCACGCGCTGTCTTCGCCGAACCGCCCGCGGAATCTCCCTCGACGATATAGATTTCGCATTTGGATGGGTCTTTGTCCGAACAGTCAGCCAGTTTTCCGGGAAGCGATGACGTCACATCCAGTGAACTCTTTCTCGTCATCTCCCGCGCTTTGCGCGCCGCTTCACGGGCTCGTTGCGCCAGGACAGCTTTTTCACAGATCACCTTTGCAACCGTCGGATTCTGTTCCAGATAATACGTCAGCTGTTCACTTACGACGGAGCTTGTAGCGGCGTTGGCTTCCGAATTCCCCAGCTTCTGTTTGGTCTGTCCTTCGAACTGGGGCTCGGGGATTTTTACACTGATGATCGCTGTCAATCCCTCACGGATATCCTCTCCGCTCAGATTCGGATCATTGTCTTTCAGGATTTTCTGCGCCCGCGAATACTCATTGAAGGTTTTTGTCAGCGCATTTTTAAATCCCGTCAGATGCATACCGCCTTCCGGCGTGTTGATGTTGTTCACAAAGCTGTAACAGCCTTCGTTATATTCACTGTTATGCTGGAAAGCCACCTCAACGTAAACCTCATCCCGCTGCCCTTCACAGTAAATGATGTCTTCGTAAAGAGGCTTTTTATTTTTGTTGATATAGGCTACATACTCCTTGATTCCACCCTCATAATGGAAGGTTTCCTCTCTCTCTCCGCCTTTTCCGTCCTCCGTAACGACGGTTCTCTCGTCCTTCAGAGTGATTTTTACACCCTTTGTCAGGAAAGCCATCTCCCGGAGTCTGCGACGAAGAATATTGAAATCATATACCGTTGTTTCTTTAAAAATTTCGGGATCCGGTAAAAATGTTACCTTCGTTCCGCGTTTATCCGTTGTTCCTGTTTCCTTGAGAGGATACATGGTTTTCCCGCGTTCATAACGCTGCTGATAACTCTTTCCGTCCTGAAAAATCTCCACTTCCAGATACGTGGAAAGCGCGTTCACCACAGAGGCACCTACACCATGCAGACCACCGGAAACCTTGTATCCGCCGCCTCCGAATTTTCCTCCCGCATGCAGTACGGTGAACACCACTTCTACGGCCGGCAGGCCCGCTTTGCTGTTAATTCCTACCGGGATTCCACGTCCGTTATCCTCAACGGTGATGGAATTATCCTCCCGAATAGTCACATGGATATCATCACAGAAACCGGCTAACGCCTCATCGATCGCGTTATCCACAATCTCATAGACCAGATGATGAAGACCTCTCTCGGAGGTTGTTCCGATATACATTCCCGGTCTTTTACGAACCGCCTCCAGTCCTTCCAGAATTTGGATTTGATCCGCACCGTATTCCTGCGTTACTTCTGTTTCAGCCATATACTTTTTCCCCCTATCTGAAATGTCAGAATGATCCGCTGTTTTGTTGCACTTCCTGACATACTCCGTTCACGATATGAAACGTTTTATCGATACCTATTCCGCTATGTATAAATTCCTCTAAACCGGTACAGGTTATGATTGTTTGTACTCCGTGTATCTGCTCCAGCAGATAGCTTTGACGGTTTCGATCCAACTCGGATAAAACATCATCCAGCAGAAGAATCGGTTTATCTCCGATTTTTCTTTCTACCAGTTCTATCTCGGACATTTTTAATGACAATGCCGCTGTTCTTTTCTGCCCCTGGGATCCATATTTTCTGACATCTTCCTCACCGTTCAGAAAACGAATGTCATCCCGGTGCGGGCCGATGGTTGTCGTCCCCTGGAAACAGTCTCTGTCTTCCGCTAAGAATAATGCTTCCTCGAATCGGTCCGCCGAAATATTCGGTTCGTATTGTATGTGGATTTCTTCAGTTCCTCCGGTGAGTTTTCGATGTTTTTCTCTCATGATCGTATCGATTTCACCGACAAAATCCCGCCGAAATCCTATGATTTTTTTTCCGTTTTCTATCAGACCCTGATTCCATAACTCCAGCGTTTCCCGTAATTCCGGTTTTTCATGGATCTGTTTCAATAAAGCATTTCTCTGTTTAAGGTTTTTTCTGTATTGCACCAGATATTGCAGATAAATCCGATTTAACTGGCACAATTCCATATCGATAAACCGCCGCCGGATTTCCGGACCGTCCCGGATGATTCCCAGATCCTCCGGTGAAAAGAAAACCAGGTGACATAATCCCAGCAGCTCCTCGGAATTTCGTACCGGAACCCGATCAATGGCAATTCCTTTGTTACCCTGTTTTCTGAGATGAATTTCCACGACGGTTTCCCGTCCGTTTTTTTCAATTTTATACCGGAGATGTCCTTCCTTTTCCTCCCGGTTAATCATCTCACTGTCCCGACTTCCTTTGTGGGATTTTGTCGTTCCTCCGACGAAAACCGCTTCCAGAACATTGGTCTTTCCCTGGGCATTATCACCGTATAATACGTTGGTACCCGGATCAAATTCAAAAGACTCTTTTTTATAATTTCTGAAATTGGATAACTCCAGTGATTTAAGAATCATCTCTTTTTACAACCTTTATCAAGTTTCCGTCGTATTCGAAAGTATCGTCCGGATACAGTTTCTTTCCGCGACGGGTTTCGGTCTGACCGTTTACCCGGACTTCTCCCTCCTGTATCACAACTTTTGCCTCTACTCCCGAGCCTACCAAACCGGCCAGCTTCAACGCTTGCCCCAGTTTGATAAACTCATCCCGTATCGGTATCGTTTCTTCCATTTATACTCCTTCCTTATATCATTCTTCACATCATTTTTTACTTTATATATTGATCGGAAGAATCAGATAGATGTAACTCTCTTCTTCATTTTTGATAAAACAGGGTGAATTGGCATTGAAGAAAAAGAGACTGATTTCTTCGTCATCCACTACTCTCAAAACGTCAACGATATATTTCGGATTCAATCCGATCCGGAGATCTTTTCCTTCTTTCTGAATCGGTATTTCCTCATTCATGGATGAATGGGAGGACTTGATTTCCACTTTCATTTCATCATCTGTCATCGTAAAAATAACAGGATTTTTATCTGTTTCTCTTATCAACAAAGTAGAACTTTCTATACATCCGAAAAAGACGGATTTATTTACCTTTACTTTTGTCTCATAATTGTTTTTCAGCATCTGATCGATATTGAAGAAGTTTCCTTCAATCAGACGGGAAATCATCACTGTGTCCCCGAATTCAAACTTCACATGATTTTTTGAAAAAGAGATGTCCACCATATCATCCGCGTCATTGGACATAACCTTACTGATCTCACTCAGTGTTTTTCCTGGAATCACCACTTTGATCTTATCGTACTGCTGATCCAGTTTGATTTTTCGGATAGAAACACGAATCAGATCCAGTGAGGCAATCCGCAATTCATCTCCCTGAATCTCAAACAATTCTCCAGTCAGGATTTTGTTGTTTTCTTTGGACGATATGGAAAAAATCGTCTGACGGATCATTTCTTTCAAGGAAAACTGGGAAATCGTTATTTTCTGATCAAAACTGATATCCGGCAATCTCGGAAAATCCTCATCCGGCATACCCTGATGCTCAAATCTTCTGGATCCGCTGTGGATCAGGATCGTGTTGTTCGCGTCGGCTTCAAACACGACCGTGTCCTCCGGCATCCGGCTGACATAACCGGACAGATCCTTGGCATTCATCAGGATGATTCCTTCCTCATCAACATCGGCCGGAATCATCGTCTCGATGCCAAGCTGCATATCATTGGATGTCAATTTGATATGATCACCGGATGCTTCGATCAGGAAGCATTCGAGTGTCGGCATCGTGGTTCGTCCCAGTATTGCCTTCATCGCAATGTTGATACCGGTATTAAACTGATCTCTCATACATGAAAACTTCATAGTAATCCTTCCTTTCGCTTTTATATATAAATTTATAAGAATTTATTCGTAGTAGTAGTAGTAGAGGCTTGAATATCGTGCATAACCCTGCCGACACCGATAAATAGGAAAAAAAACTTGATTTTTTTTAATTGGATAATCGGTGATTGTCAGGATAACAGAGTGCATGGTTAATTCACGTTAAGCTTCTTTTTCAACACATTTATCGTGTTTTGTAACTCGTTATCCACCAAAAGATCATCCTTGATCGTTTTTACTGCATGATTAACGGTGGTATGATTTTTTCGTTTGAGCTTTTCGGCGATAACCTGTTGTGTTAATGATGTGTATTCTGAGCATAAGTACATGCAGATTTGTCTCGGATACGATATTTCCTTGGTTCTTCTCTCAGAAAGAAGACGATCTTTATCCACATTGAAATGACTGCAAACGACATCAATGATATATTCTGCTGTCAGATTCACCGTTGAGTTTTCATTGATGATATCTTTCAGAGCATTTTCGACCATTTCCTGTGTGATTTCTCTGTCCGGCCCGGATAGCTTGGACAGAAGCTTAACTTTGGTATAGGCTCCTTCCAAATCCCGGATACTGCTGCGGGCATTGGAGGCGATGTAGCTCAGGATGTCTTCACTTAACTGGATATCCTCATTTGTTTGTTTAAGTTTCAGAATCGCCATCGCTGTTTCGTAATCCGGTGGCTGGATATCCACCGGAAGTCCGGAGGAAAACCTGGTTTTATACCGTTCTTCCAGACCTTCCATCTCACTGGGAGGTTTGTCACTGGAGATAACCAGCTGTTTTCCGTTTTGAAACAGTTCCTCAAAGGTATGGAAGAATTCCTGAAGTGTTGATTTCTTTTCAATGATAAATTGGATATCATCAATCAGAAGAACATCGACATTTCGATATTTATCCCTTAGATTTGGCAAAGCGGATTTGTTCTGTTTGTTATCCATGATCGATTCCACGACATCGTTTGTGAATTTTTCACTGGTGGTATACAGAAGCTTGTATTCCGGATGATTTTCCAGAATATATCGGGAAATCGAATGCATCAGATGGGTTTTTCCAAGCCCCGGCCCACTGTAAAGGAACAGAGGATTGTAGATTTGTCCATTCGGGTTTTCCGCTACTGCCACGGCTGCTGCATGCGCAAGACGGTTAGACGAACTGACCACAAAATTATCAAAACTGTGGCCGGATCTCAAAAAGATATACTTCTCTTCCAGAGTTTTTGTCTTTTGATCTTCGCTATTATAATAGGAAGAAACACCTTTCTCTTCATTTTGGCTGTTGCGTGAAACAAAGGTGATCGATACGGTTTTTCCGGTGATGGCTTCGATGGAAGTCTGCAGCGGAATACGGTATTTTTTGTCAATCAAACCGGTGATATCGCCTTGTTTTGACTCATCAATCGCGATCGTCACCTCACTGTCCGATTCGGAAATAACTTCGAGAGGAAGGATCCAGGTCCGGTATAAGATGTTGAGGACATCATAATTATCCCTCAAGAACTCGATTATTTGCGTCCAATTGTCCTTTATTGCTGTTTCCATTCAAAAAACCTGCCTATTTTTCAAAAAATCAAAATTTGGGTAAAATCACACCTTTACATGATACCACAAATCACCCAAAAAAACAAGAAATTTATAAAGATTTGAAAAATTTAAGTTGACGAAACTACTTTATTTTTATATAATGGGACTTGATGCGTTATTGTTGATAATGTGGATATATATGTATGTTACATATGTTGTGGTAGAGAGATTAACAGTAACAATATAAGCGAAAAAGGAGGTGAATCACGATGAAAATGACATATCAGCCGAAAAAGAGACAGAGATCCAAAGTTCATGGTTTTCGGAAAAGAATGAGTACTTCGAACGGTCGCAAGGTTTTGGCCAGAAGAAGAGCGAAGGGTCGCAAGCGTCTGAGCGCTTAAGGAATGTTCAGTTCCTTGATGAGTAAGGAGAAAAATGAACTTCGCAAGGTTGGGAAACAATACCGAGTTTCAAAAAGTATACCGGGGTGGAAAATCCCGGGCAAACAGATATCTGGTTATGTATGTGCTGAAGGACCAACCGGGTCCCAGTCGTTATGGGTTTTCCGTGAGTAAAAAAGTGGGAAACAGTGTGCAGAGACATCGCGTGACCAGACTTTTGAGGGAATCCGTAAGATTTCATGATTCGAATGTGACTTCCGGAAATCGTGTTGTGATCATCGCGCGACCGGAAATCCTCGGAAAAGAACTGAACGAAGTCAGCAGATCGGTGGAACATCTGCTTCGGGCTCACCGGATATGGAGGGAGCTGTCGGAATGAAAAAAGTGTTTTTAGGGATACTGCACGGTTATCAAAAGTATATTTCTCCGATGAAAAGACCGTGCTGCCGGTACACACCGTGTTGTTCGGATTACGCCGTGGAGGCGATAAGGAAGCATGGCGCATGGAGGGGAATCCGACTTGCTTTGCGTCGTGTCTGCAGATGTCACCCATTTCACGAGGGTGGATACGATCCGGTACCGGATATTTTTCCGACATGGAAAATTCGTTCAGTCGGGTACAAAACAGTATTAGGTTCGAAAAAAAACAAGTATTTGATTCACTATAAGAATCAACAGTAGAATGGTGGTAACATGTTTGATTGGTTATATTGGATATTCGGTAAAATTCTTTTCGGAATAGACTGGCTTTTGAGCGGTGGCGGAAATCCGGACGGGTTTCACAACACCGGAATGTGTATTATATGTCTGACGATCGTCATCTATACGCTGATGATTCCTTTGAATGCAAAATCTCAGAAATCATCCCGTATGATGGGAAAAATACAGCCGGAAGTAAAGGCAATTCAGAAAAAGTATAAGAATAAAAGGGACCAGGCGTCTCAGATGAAGATGAATGAGGAGACGCAGGAGCTGTATGCGAAATACGGAATCAGTCCCCTCGGCGGATGTCTTCCGTTGTTGATCACGCTGCCGGTTTTGTGGTGTTTGTATCGTGTTATGATGAATATGGGAACGGATTCTACCGCTTCCTATTATATTGAGTCGCTTTCGTATACGCCGGGAGTTCCGGCAACACCGGGTTCACCGGGGTATTTTTTGGGACTGGATGTCAACGTATCACCTCTCCAGTTTTTCCAGGATAAAGCGAATCATCCTTATGGCTGGATTGCGTTTTTAATCCCGATTCTGGCTATGGCTTTCCAGTTCATCAATACCAAGATGATGCAGCAGCGCCAGGATAAAAATGCCGAGCCGGATCAGATGGGTCAGTCCCTGAAGATTATGAACTATCTGATGCCGATCATGTCCGGTTTTTTCTGTATCAGCTTGAATATGGGTATCGGTCTTTACTGGATTGCCGGTAGTTTGTTCCGTATCGTTCAGGCTTACTTCATCAACAAAAAGGTGGATGCGATCTCTCTGGAAGAGTTGATCGAGAAAAATAAGGACAAAGCCGAAAAGAAACGGAAAAAAAGACAGCAGCGTACGGAAAAAATGGAGCAGTACTCCAATATGAAGACATCGAATATCAAGTCCGTAACCAAGTACGATAATAAAGAGTCAAAGAGTGATACGAAGAGTGATACGAAGAGTATAGATGACAAGAGTACCGATGGGAACTCTACATCGTCGACTTCTGAAACCAAGGAAGTGACGAATACAAATAAAAAATACAAAGAGGGAAGTATCGCTGCCTTTGCGCATATGTCATCCGGAGGGAAGAAGAAGAATTGAGGATTTATCGCTTTTTGACCGGAAAGAAATCGAGGTTATAAACAATGGAAGATTGGTTGATTGTAGAAGATAAAACAGTTCAGGAAGCTTTGACCCAGGCATTGATCAAACTGGAGCTGACCAGTGATCAGGTAGAGTATGAGGTATTAGAGGAAGAGAAAGGCGGCTTGCTTGGTCTTTTTTCCAAACCGGCCAAGATCCGTGTTCGTAAAAAGGGTTCGGAATCACAGAAAACCGCAACAGAGACTCCTTCTGAGAAAAAAGAAGCGGCTCCCGCGGAAGCAGTAGTCGAAGAACCTGTTGCTCCGGTGGAACCGGCACCGGCTGCTCCGGAGCCGAAACCGGAAAAGCCGTCCCGGGAGGTAACACGGGATATATCGAAGATTACGGTTCAGCCGTTTTTGACAGAGCTTTTCAAGGCAATGGATCTGCAGGTTGAGGTAACAGAGGAGTACAATTCAGAGGAACAGCAGATAGAGGTTGATCTGAGCGGTCCCGAAATGGGTATGCTGATCGGAAAACGCGGTCAGACGCTGGATGCTCTTCAGTATCTGTCTTCACTGGTTCTGAACAAGGACTATGATGATTATGTAAAGGTAAAACTGGATACGGAGAATTATCGTGATCGTCGTAAAGCAACGATTGAGAATTTGGCGAAGAATGTAGCGAAGAAGGTAAAGGCCTCCGGTCGTCCTTCTACTTTGGAGCCGATGAATCCGTATGAGAGACGGATCATCCATGCAGCTCTTCAGGATGATAAGTATGTAAATACTCATTCGGAAGGAGAGGAGCCGCATCGTAAGGTGGTAGTAACAGTGAATCCTGAGTTTGCGGATGAACTGAAAGAGAAGAACCGGAATTCCAGAGATCGTCGCGGAGGGTACAATCGCGGCGGCCGCGGTGGTAATCGAGGCCGGGGCGGCTATAATCGTAATAGAAAGCCGTATAATCGGGATCGGCAGAAGTCAGAATAAGTTATGATAATAAAAAAGCCATTTGATAATTCGAATGGCTTTTTTTATAGTTGCAATGTTGTTCATCGAGGAGCGGCAGTCACAGTCTTTTTGTGAGTCTGACGAACAAAAAGCACTGTGACGATCGCGCTCCGAGCCGGTAAGTTATTTTGCGAGATAAATTTGAAGAACCGAGATATCGGCAGGGGAAACGCCGCTGATGCGGGAGGCCTGGCCGAGCGTTTCGGGTCGGATTTCCGTAAGCTTTTGGCGCGCTTCGAGACGGAGACTTTTGATATCCTCGTAGTTGATATCTGCGGGGATTTTTTTCTTCTCCAGTTTTTGAGACTGTTCCACCTGACGCTCCTGGCGGGCGATGTAGCCTTCGTATTTCAGGATGATCTCCACTTCTTCTTTTATTTCATCGGAGAGGGCCGGGCGGTCCGGATCGATGGGAGATAATAATTCGTAATTCAGTTCCGGACGCTTGACTAATTCTGCCAATGATATTCCACTTGTTAATGGTGTGCTGGAGTACTGTTCCAACAGGGTTTGCACAGTATCGGTGGTACCGACAAACGTGTTTTTTATTCGCTCTGTTTCCGCTTCGATTTTTCGGTATTTTTCCTGCAAATGATCCATGCGTTTTTCATCGATGAGCCCCACCTCGTATCCGATGGGTGTGAGTCGATAGTCCGCGTTGTCCTGGCGGAGCAGGAGACGGTATTCGGCCCGGGAGGTCATCATTCGATAGGGCTCGTTGGTTCCTTTGGTAACCAGATCATCGATCAGGACACCGATGTATCCCTGCGAACGCTCCAGGACGATGGGTTCATTTTTTTGTAAACGGCGCGCGGCATTGATTCCGGCCATCAGTCCCTGTGCAGCGGCTTCCTCATAACCGGAGCTTCCGTTGATCTGTCCGGCGAAATACAGTCCGGGTATTTTTTTGGATTCCAGCGAGGGTTTCAGTTCCAGAGGATTGATACAATCATATTCGATGGCATAGGCATTTCTCACGATGTTGGCGTGTTCCAATCCCGGGACAGTATGGTACATGGCGGTCTGAACATCCTCGGGAAGAGAACTGGACATACCACCGACATACATTTCATCGGTGTAGAGTCCTTCCGGTTCGATGAAAACCTGATGACGTTCTTTGTCGGCAAACCGCATGACCTTGTCTTCTATGGAAGGACAGTATCTGGGACCGGTTCCTTCGATGTAACCGGAAAAAAGAGGTGCCCGGTCGATGTTATCCCGGATGATTTGGTGCGTTTTTTCATTCGTATAAGTCAGATAACAGAGAGCCTGTTCTTTTTCGATGCCCGTTTCCATGTTGGTAAAGGAAAAGGGTGTGATTTTCCGGTCACCGTACTGAGGCTCCATTTTTTCGTAGTCAATGGTTTTTCCATCCATACGTGCCGGAGTTCCGGTTTTGAATCGACGCATCTCGATCCCCAGATCTCGGATGGAGTCGGTGAGGTGAGTGGCAGCTTGCAGGCCATTCGGTCCTGTGTAGGTGGAAGTCTCCCCGGTGATGCATCGGCCGTTCAGGTAGGTCCCGGTGCATACTACACATACTTCTGCCAGATACTCCACACCGGAGTGTGTGAGTATACCGGAAAACCGTTCATTCTCGGTTAAGATTTCATCCACTTCACCCTGACGAATGGTGATATTTTTCTCGTTCTCCATAACGCGTCGCATCTCTTTCGTATAAGCCTGTTTGTCGGCCTGTGCCCGGAGACTGTGTACGGCGGGTCCTTTGGAACGGTTCAGCATTTTGGATTGGAGAAATGTTTTGTCGATGCATTTGCCCATCTCACCACCCAGGGCATCTACCTCACGTACCAGGTGTCCTTTGGAGGTGCCTCCCACACTGGGGTTGCAGGGCATCAGCGCGATAGAGTCTACACTGACGGTAAACACGATGGTTCGAAAGCCCAATCGTGCCAGAGCCAGTGCTGCTTCACAGCCGGCATGTCCCGCACCGATGACGATGGCCTGATACTCCGTTACCTGCATAGTTACCTCTCCAATCATTTTCACGTTACGTATTACCGCATTATTCTATATTTTTTTAGAAGAAATGTCAAGCAGGTCTTGTTATTGGCTGCGTTTTGTGTTACAGTGTTTTTGGTATTATGTTGTTTTAATTTTTTTGACAGAAAGAATCGTAAGAAAATGGCAGATACAATTGCGGCTATAGCTACTGCTTCCGGTAACGGAAGCATCAGTATTCTCAGGGTCAGCGGTCCTGAGAGTATTGATATTACTGCACATTTTTTTTACCATAGCAAGAAACAACAGGATTCTGCCGGGCAACCATCTGACTCGAATTTGCCTGAGAGTGAGCCTTATTTGTCGTCAGATTCTCTTGTCAGTGCATCTACCCATACAATCCACTATGGTTGGTTCGGTCCTTCTCCTGAAGAATTGATTGATGAGGTGTTGGTTCTGATCATGCGGGCACCCCGAAGCTACACGGCCGAGGATGTCGTGGAGATTCAGTGTCATGGCGGCGGTTTGGCGGCAAAAAAAATCCTGGAGCTTTTGCTGGAGCGTGGCATTCGTCTGGCGGAGCCGGGGGAGTTTACCAAGCGGGCTTTTCTGAATGGGCGTATCGATATGACACAGGCAGAGTCTGTTATGGAAGTGATCCGGTCAAAAAGTGATTTGGCTCTCGAAACAGCGGAGGATCATTTACGCGGTGATGTTCGGGATTGTGTTCGTCAGATGAGAGATGTTATTCTGACGGACATGGCTTATCTCGAAGCGGCGTTGGATGATCCGGAACACATCGAGCTAACCGACTATCCGGCTACGCTTACATCTCATTTGGATTCGTTGGAACAGAAAATTCGTTCTCTTCTTAAACGATCGGAAAACGGGCGGATGATCTCGGAGGGGATCCGGACCGCGATCGTCGGTCGGCCGAATGTGGGAAAGTCTTCCTTTTTGAATTGTATTCTCCGGGAGGATCGTGCGATCGTGACGGATGTCCCAGGCACGACCCGGGATACGTTGGAGGAGGATGTTCGGATCGGCAGTGTTTTGTTACGTTTGATTGATACTGCCGGTATCCGTGATACTTCGGATGTGGTGGAATCGATCGGTGTTGAGAAGGCCCGGAGTGAGATAACGAATGCTGATCTCATCATCTGTGTTTTGGATTCCAGTGAGCCCATGACGGATGAGGATCGTTTGCTTCTGGAAAAATGTTCTGACAAACCATGTATTGTGTTGCTGAACAAATCCGACCTTTCCCCGCAGCTTTCTCTGGCTGATGTGCAAAAAGAATGTGCGGTATATGATATGGGGAAAACGAATATTCTCGAGTTTTCTGCTGAAACGGGAGATGGTTTATCGGTTCTTGAGCAATTGATTGGTGAGTTATTCTTGCAAGAGTTTTGTGCTGAGCCGGACTGCCATCGTTCAAAGGAGCCTGTGATCACCAGTCTTCGTCAGAAGGAAGCGCTGAGGCAGGCGTTGGATTCTTTTGATCGGATTCGCCAAACGATGGATGCCGGTATGCCGGAGGATCTGCTGACGATCGATTTGCTCGGATCCTATGAGGCGCTCGGTAGGGTCACGGGAGAAACGGTGGAGGATGATTTGGTGGAAAAGATTTTTCATGAGTTTTGTATGGGAAAGTAATGGATTTCGAAAATTTTCGAAAAAGCACTTGCGCTTTTTGTCATTTTGAGTTATAGTTATAGTGTATTGTTGTTTTGTGTTTTGAAAGGAGAAAGGCTATGAGTGATATGGAAAAATTGAATGAGGAAGAATTGGATCTGATCAATGGTGGGAAAGGAAAACCGTCTACCGGTAAATCGGACAAAGATGAAAGTATCGTTTGCCAGTATTGCGGTAAAACAGTTCCGGGATCTAAGTTTAAAGCACACGTGAAAAATCAGCATCCCGGAGAGCCGGTCGTTTATTGATTTCTCTGTTTTGTACGACTATGAGGTAGGAGCAGAAATTGAGCAATCGAATACGGAGTGTTTTTGAATCAAGGGGGTTTAGTCTATCGCCCGAACAGTGCGATAGGCTTTCCCTTTTTTTTGATTTGTTGGTTAAGTGGAATCAGCGCATGAATCTGACTTCGATCACGGATTTTGAGGAAGTGGTGGAAAAACATTTTTTGGATTCGGCGCTTTTGTTGTCTCCTGAGTTTTCTGATATGCAGCCGTCTCTTTCGGATGTTTTGTCCGTTGATGCCATCCATGTTATGGATGTCGGTACCGGTGCCGGTTTTCCCGGATTGGTTTTAGCAATCCTTCGTCCGTCCTGGGAGATCACACTTTTGGACTCGTTGAATAAGAGGGTGGAGTTTTTGCATGCCGTGATCTCTGAACTGGGATTGGATCATGTTCGGGCAATTCACGGTCGGGCAGAGGATCTGGGGAGAGAGGATGTTCATCGGCTTCGTTATGATCTGGTTGTGTCCCGGGCTGTAGCTGATACCAGACTGCTTTTGGAAATTTGTATGCCGTTTGTTTCTGATAACGGGATTTTTGTTTCCTATAAGGGACCGAAGTTTTCTGATGAGCTGTCTTTAGCTTCGCATGCGATGGAGGAGCTTCGTGTGACTCACATTTTTGACTGTTCATTTTCTCTCGGAGAATCCCGGAGAGTTTTGGTCGGGTTCCGGCATGAAGGAGAGTTTCCGGAAAAATATCCCCGACGAGCCGGAATTCCCGCGAAGCGACCACTTTAGTTTGGGATGGAAGGATATTTATGAAAAAGATAATTGGCATCACCGGTGGTGTCGGTAGTGGTAAGTCTACTGTTCTTTCTATATTAAAGGAAGATTATTCTGCTGATATTTTTATTGCGGATGAAGTCGGACATGAGGTGTTTCATCCGGGTACGGATTCTTTTGATCGAATTGTTTCTCACTTTGGCTTTTCTGTTTTGGATTCTTCCGGTGAGATTTCGCATGAGGTTTTGTCCGGGATTATTTTTCAGGAGGAAAGTGAGAAGGCGTTTTTGAATTCCATCGTTCATCCTTATGTGATTGGAAGAGCTCGTGAGGAGATTGAACTTTGGAGACGGAACTCGGAGAGTCCTTTGTTTGTTTTGGAGACGGCGCTACTTTTTGAGACGGGCTGTGATTCTCTCTGTGATGAGGTGTGGGGAGTTCTCACGGATGCGGGTGTTCGTGTTCGTCGTTTGATGGAGACCAGAGGTTATTCGGAAGAGAAGTGTCGTTCGATCATCGCCGGGCAGATGTCGGACCAGTTTCTGATGGATCATTGCGATCGGGTTGTTCGGAATGATGGGTCGGAGGAAGAATTGAAGCGGATCGTTTCATCGTTTTTCTGAAATCTATAGTGTCTAATTCATACAGCAAGAAGGTCACCCCATCATCGTATTATCGGTTCGCACGAATCACTCTTCGCGGAGAGTGATTTTTTTTAATGCGTGCTTTTCGTATATATTGTGCTTTTTGTTTTGGCAAACCGCTAGAAATATGTTTCACGTGAAACATTTGTGTTTCGATGTGGTTTTGGACACTACATGTTGCGATGTTCCACGTGAAACATTCTTGATAAATTTTTAGAATTCTACTTGTCATAAGCAGGCGAAACGTGTATAATGAACCATAGGTTTTTGAGAATAGATTTACAAGACAAGAAAGAAAATGGAGGAAGCAATGAGTGAGATAATGGCAATCGCCAACCAGAAGGGCGGCGTGGGAAAAACAACGACAACGATCAATCTGTCTGCGGCACTGGCGGAGAAGGGAAAGCATGTCCTGGTAATTGATATGGATCCGCAGGGAAATACGTCCAGTGGACTTGGAATTGATAAAGAGGACCTGAAGAATCTGTCCAATCCAACCGAGGAGGGCGGGGCCAATACAATTTATCAGCTGATGGTTGGAGATTGTACTTTCGACGAGTGTGTGCTCCGGGATATATATGATAATTTGGATTTGCTTCCGGCCAACATTGATTTGTCAGCAATAGAGATTGAAAGCATCGAGATGGAGAATAAGAATTATATTTTGGCGGATATCGTGGAAGGCATCCGGGATCAATACGATTATGTACTGATCGATTGTCCTCCGTCGTTGAATGCGCTGACGATCAACTCGATGACTACGGCGGATTCGGTGCTGGTTCCGATCCAGTGTGAGTACTATGCGTTAGAGGGATTGGATCAGTTGATCCATACCATCACTCTGGTTAAAGATCGCCTGAACGCAAAGTTATACATCAACGGAGTGGTATTTACGATGTATGATGGAAGAACAAATCTGTCCATGGCAGTTATCGATGCTGTTCGAAACAGTATGAATCAGAAGATATATGACACCATCATACCGAGAGGGGTTCGGCTGGCTGAAGCCCCGAGTCATGGAATGCCAATCACAAAATATGATCGTCGTTCTACAGGAGCGAAAGCATATATGGCGTTGGCCGATGAAGTAATCGAAGGGAGTGCAAGCTGATGGCGACAAAGAAAAATGCACTCGGGAAGAATCCTCTCGAGAAAAAGGGAAAAGGGTTAAATGCTGTTATCGATGGTGGACGCCCCGGAAAAGCTCCTGCAAAAAGTGAGGCGGCAGAGGTAACACCCGGTGGGGAAGTGAGCCTGAAGATCAACCAGGTGGAACCAAATAAGAATCAGCCTCGAAAAGAGTTTGATCAGGAAAAGCTACAGGAGTTAGCAGATTCGATTGCTCAGCATGGAATCGTTCAACCGATCGTGGTAACAAAGCAGGATGATTATTACGAGATCATCGCCGGAGAGAGAAGATGGCGTGCCGCGAAGCTGGCCGGATTGAAAGAAGTGCCGGTGGTGATCAAGGAGTATACTCCGCAGGAAGTCATGGAAGTTGCGCTGATCGAAAACATCCAGCGTGAGGATCTGAATCCGGTGGAGGAAGCGAAAGCCTATCAGCACCTGATTGAGGAATACAATCTCAAACAGGAGGATGTGGCAAAGAAGGTTTCAAAAAACCGTTCTACCATCACCAATGCGATTCGACTCCTGAAACTGGAGGAGCCGATTCAGGAAATGTTGATTTCCGGAGATTTGAGCAGCGGACATGCCCGAGCACTTTTGGCGGTTGAAGATCCGAAGAAGCAGCTCAAGCTGGCAGAACGAATTGTCAAAGAGCATCTCAATGTTCGCGAAGTAGAAAAACTGGTCAAGGAAGATGGTGAAAAATCTTCTTCCAAACCAAAACAGAAAAAGTCACTTGGCCAGGAAGCAATTTATGAAGACCTGGAGGAGAGGTTGACCAGATCCATGGGAACCAAAGTCAGGATCAATCGTAAAAATGCCAACCAGGGAAAAATTGAAATCGAGTATTATTCGATGGATGAACTGGACACGATCACAGCCAGACTGACGAAGTGAGACCGGTCGAATGTGAAAAAAAAATATCAAGAATTATCGAACGCGCGTTCGACGCTGTGGGAATTTTTTCACAACAAGATATAGAGAATGTGTCCGGCCTAAACACAAAATGAGCTGAAATTCTAAAAACAGCCGGAAAGTACCGAAAAACCGTAGGGTTAAGTGGTGATAAAAAAGAACAGGAATGGTATATAATTTGTGGGGTGTGAGGCAGGAGCATAAAAAGTGTTCCAAGTCTTCACGTCGGATTGGAGGATGATATGTTTCGCTGGAGTGATTATGGATTACAATCGGATCTGGTATTACTGATCTGCGTAGGATTGATTTTCCTGCTTTTGATCCTTGTAATTGTTTTGTTTGTTAAGTGCAGTGGATTGAAAAACAGAATACGGGAATTCATGAGTGGATCGGATGGAAAGAGTCTGGAGGAATCTTTCCAGAGAAAATTCGAGAATATGGATTTCATCAATGCGAAGCTGGTGGAGATTGACGGACGGCTGGAGATGATCGATCGGAATCTGTTGATCACGTTCCAGAAGTACAGCGTGGTTAAGTATGACGCGTTTGATGCGGCCGGTGGCCAGTTGAGTTTTGTTGTGGCTTTGCTTACTAAAAATAATAATGGAGTTATTATCAATACCGTTCATTCGAATGCGACAGAGGGGTATTTCAGTTATCTGAAGGAAGTGAAGAACGGAAAGGTTGATGTGGAGCTGGCTGAGGAAGAGGCAAAGGCGTTGGAAATGGCAATGGGAAGATGAAGGTGAGAGCTCGGAAACGCTCAGGCGAGCAAAAACGCTCACCCAGGCGAGCAAAAACGCTCACTCAGGCGAGCAAAAACGCTCACCCAGGTGAGCAAAAACGCTCGCTCAGGCGAGCAAAAACGCTCACCCAGGTGAGCAAAAACGCTCGCTCAGGCGAGCAAAAACGCTCACCTAGGTGAGC
>JAFYBS010000219.1 GCA_017540125.1 Eubacterium sp. | reverse complement strand
TAAAATTATCATGCGCGGAAATGATATCGATATCGTTTGCGTAATCCACCGGAACACTCATACACTCCGGATTGTTATCCAGGTAATCATAGAGCTTTTTGGTTCCGGCACCGAAAGCATAGGTCTGACGGCCTTTGTTGATGTTCTTGCAGTTACCTGTGATCTTTCCGGCCATGGCCATATCAACAAAGCCATCCACATACATCTCGGTATGAACACCCAGATCCTTCAAATCCGATTCAGCGATCAGGGCACCGACCGCGTTGGGCATGCCGCCGATTCCCAATTGCAGACACGCTCCGTTAGGAATCCGCTCCACGATCAGTTTAGCCACTGCCTTGTCGATATCCGTCGCCGGACCGCCGGCCGGCAGTTCTCCGATTGCCGGGTTATCTCCTTCGATGATACCGTCGATCTGAGAAACATGAATCCTATCATCAAATCCACCCAGACAACGCGGCATGTTCTGATTCACTTCCACATATACTTTCTTCGAACGGGAAATCGCCGCCGCCATATGGGAAGCGCTGGGGCCGAAGCTGAACCATCCGTGCTTATCCATCGGTGACACCTGGAACACATTCACTGCGATATCCTCTTCCATATCACGATAGTACCTGGGCAACTCGGAATAGCGGATCGGTCCGTAAAATGAGAATCCCTGCGCGATGGCTTTTCTCTCAACTCCGCTCATATGCCAGGAATTCCATGTAAAGTGATCCGCGGGATTTTCAATTTTAAAAATCTCCGGAACCCACATCAGGATTCCGCCGCGAAGCTTCACATCCTTCAACTCGGGGAGTCTCTTGGCAAGTGCTGCGTCGAAAGCGACCGGTGTATTGGCGCACCATCCGAAGTCCACCCAGTCGCCGTCTTTCACCTGTGCGGCTACGCTGTCAGCGGTTACCAGTTTTTGCTTGTAAATGTCTTCGAAACTCATGTTATTACCTCCTGTTATGAAGTGACCGTTGTCAAGAGAATTTTTTAAAAAATTCAAAATTCCTATAAACAATCACATTTGTTGTATCCTGACAGCATGTGGAAAGAGCCAGATCTAACAGTTCCCGGCATGTAGCCACTCTGTTATACGTGGATTGGTTACCAACAGGCTAATGGTTCGCCGAGAGTCCTGCCATCTAAAATCGTGGATCGCGATTACCATTGGGTATCGCGCGCACATAGGAGGATCGCAGTTGACTCGAACCGTTGTGCTTCTCCAGCCCCTTCCAAATGCTGTCAGTTGTTTTTTATTTCAAACATCCTCAATCGGATGATTGTTTATTGTTTAAGTATATCCCACACCTATTATTATGCAGCCTTTAAACATTATCATAAATGCATATATTATCCGTCATCATTCCCCATACAAAACAAGCCAACTCCCGTGCAATCGCAGCGACGGCTATGTTTCGTTTTTTCCCATGTCTTATAAGTCGATAGTATTTACTTCTCATCCTTGTGTTTGCTTTATCCGCATAAGCGATAACCTCTGCTGGATTACCTATCTGTCGTTGTCGTAGCAGCTTGGATTTATGTCCGATTTGTCCCTTGCAGATTCCACCGGCAGACTCTACAAGCAGCTTTCGGAGATGCCCATTTCCTGCTTTTGTTATCCCTAGTCGATTTGTGTCATCTGAACTGGAATGTTCTCCCGGAACCAACCCGAGATATGAAGCATATGTGCTTCCTTTTGCAAATCGGTTGAAATCACCGGTTTCCACGATAAGCGATAGCGCAGTATGTGTTTTTATCCCCAGAAAGCATCCAAGGCGTCTCACCTTTTCGGAGTACTCTTCCTGCGATGCAAATTCTTCAATTCTAGCATCAAATCTTTCGATTTTGCTGTCTGCTCATCATAGGATGCCATATACTCATTCAGCGTTTCCTGAAGTACAGGGGAAAGTGCCAATGTCTTTAACCATTTTAGATGTGCGATCGTCCATTTGCTTCCATCATAAATGAATCCGTGTCTCATACAAAACGCATTGATTTGCTGTTTAACCTTCTTTAATGCTGTTTTATGATCATCCCTCATCCGAATATATTCTTTTACCGACTCATCCTCTTCTGTTGGAATATAGACGGCTTTGTACGTACCATACGATAGGCACTGGGCAATCAGGACTGCATCTCTTGCATCTGTCTTTATTCGAACGCCCTTTTGGGTCATCATCGTTGTTGGTGCCAGGATAACACATTTTACTCCGGCAGCTGTAAGCTTTTTATAGAGAGAGTATCCCAAACATCCAGCCTCATACCCACATTCGATATCGTATTCATCATCAGATCCAAGCTTTTCTTTCAGGTTGTCTATGAATTTCAAAATATTTTTGCAATCCGGTTCAACCTGGATATTGGCGAAAATACGGTCTTCCGAGCCGATCACCGGTTCCATTGCACATAAAGTGAAATTTTTACTATGGACATCCATCCCGATTTTTAGTATCCTATACATAGTGGCCTCCTTTGCATGTGGTAACCCCTGTTACCTTGATTGTTTGGTTTCAATCGTAGTATACAGGTAAATCCACGATTTTGCAAATGTGAGGTCACTTCATATTATCTAAAAATATATTATAATTGCATGATTAGTTACCGGCTCGGGGACGCAATCGCATATGTCCGGGCTCAACTCACTTAATCAAATTCACACCATCTGATACCCAATAAGAACCATCTTTTCGTATCAGTATTACCTTGTCAGCAAAAGACTTATTCTCTATGTATTGTTTGGTGAGTTCCTCGCCCATTACGAAAAATGCCGTCGCGTATATGTCGCAGGTAAATCCCTGTTTACCTATCACCGTAACCGAGGCCAGATCGTTATCTGCGGGTGCACCGGTACGGCTGTCCATGATATGGTGATAGCGTTTACCGCCATCCTCGAAGTAACGCTGATAATCACCGCTGGTGATAACCGCTTCGTCTGTACTCTCCAGCGTGGCAAACATCGAACTGCCATCCGCCGGATCGGTGATCCCGACAACAAAAGGTGAACCATCCGGCTTGGTTCCCACCGTCTGGACGTTGCCTCCGAGAGACATGATCCCATTCACATGATGCGCCTTCATAATCCTGCTCAGCTCATCGGACAGATACCCCTTCGCACAGGCACCGAAATCCAGCTGTACGCCATCGTTCAAACGAACCTTCGGCTTCTCTTCGTCCGCAGATTCCACTTTATCGATACCGGTTTTCTCTAACGCCTTTTGTATCTCTGCCTCCGACGGAACACGAAACTCCCCGGTGGTAAATCCCCACAACCGGACTACCGGTAACAGCGTCGGATCAAACGCGTATTTATGATTTGCCGCATCCATTTCCGTATATTTTGCAAGGTAACCGGTCTCCTTAACCAGATAACCTACATCATCCGAAACCGTCATCCACTCACCGGTACCGGACGAGGCATTCAGTCGGCTGATCTCACTCTCCGAATTCGTCACGGAAAGCTCCCCTTCCAACTGATAAATCCGGTCACGCATTTCCAGAAAAACATCCCGCAGCGGCTTATCGGTCATCCCGGTCCGATACAGCGTGATCTCCATCACCGTATCCATGGCGAAGAGTTCTTCCTTCAGTTCCCCGTCCTCTGTTTCCTCGCTCACAGATAAGGAATTGTCGATACTCCCATCCCGAAACAAAAGCCACGCGATCGCTCCTAGTAATAGTATAAATCCGACCAACAACGGAACCATTATTCTCTTTTCCATTTTTTGCCCCGTCAAATTGTCAACGACTCCTTAACGAACACGAGCGCCCTTTTCAACGCCTCCGGTATTCCGCCCGGATTCTTTCCGCCGGCCTGCGCCATCTGCGGCTTTCCACCGCCGCCGCCACCGACTAACCCGGCCACATCCTTGATAAGAGCTCCGGCATTTGCGCCCTTTTCGATCGCCCCATCCGTAGCCGTTGCGATCAAGCTGACTTTTCCATCCTCATTGGAAGAAGCAAGCACGATGATGGAATCTCCCAGCTTCTGCTTCATATCATCACTCAGATTCCGAAGGCCATTGTTATCCACACCGTCAACCTGCTTTACAACAACCTTGATCCCGTCGATATCCACTGCCTCCGATGTTACATCTCCGGCTGCATCCTTCGCCAGCTTCGCCTTCAGCTTTTCATTTTCTTTTTGAAGAGCTTTGATCTCTTCCTGCAGATGCTCTACTTTTTCTTCTACTTCACTCGGCGTGCCCTTCAACTTTCTGGCAACATTGGCCAGCATATCATCCGAACGGTTCAAATACTCGATCAAACCGGTAGATGTCAAAGCCTCTATCCTTCGAACACCAGACGCGACACCGGACTCCGAGATAATCTTGAACGCCACGATTTCTCTCGAATTGGAAACATGGGTTCCACCGCAAAGCTCCGTCGAGAATCCCTCAACGAAAACAACCCGAACCTTCTCTCCGTATTTCTCTCCGAAAAGAGCCATAGCCCCGGTTTTCTTGGCCTCGTCCATGGTCATGATCTTGGTGATCACGTGCAGGCCACGGGCGATCTGATCATTGACAATTTCCTCCACCTGACGGATTTCCTCATCGGTCATGGGAGAAAAATGGGTAAAGTCAAAACGAAGTCTCTCCGCATCCACATAGGATCCCTTCTGTTCTACATGGGTTCCCAGAACACGGCGCAACGCCTCCTGCATGATATGGGTAGCCGTATGATTGTTTGCTGTCAATTGACGGCGTCTCCGGTTAACCGACAGATTGGCCATCTCACCCACCGAGATAGAACCGTCGATTACCTCGCCTACGTGCCCGATCTTCGTTCCCGGCAGATGGATCACGTTATCCACACGGAACAGACCGGAGGGTGTCTCGATACTTCCCGTATCGTGCAGCTGTCCACCCATCGTCGCGTAGAACGGAGTTTCTTCCACAATGATCGTACCCATCTCACCGGCCTTCAACTTATCCACAATGGCATCCGTCGAAGTCATGACCGTGATTTCCGACTTGGCCCTCAACCGGTCGTAGCCGATAAATTCGGAACCGATGGAAGCATCGATCTGCTGATATACCGTCTCATCGGCACCCATATAGTTTGTCTCTTTACGGGCGGCGCGGGCTGTCTGGCGCTGATTCTCCATCGCGCGGTCGAAGCCTCTTTCATCGACGGTAAAGCCATGCTCCTGTACAATCTCAAAAATCAGGTCCAATGGGAATCCGTAGGTATCATTCAGACGGAAGGCAACATCACCGGGAACCTGCTTCGCACCGGTTTCCTTCATGATCTTCATATACTGATCCAGCATCTGAAGACCCTGGTTGATGGTCCGGTCGAAGTTATCCTCCTCTACGGAAATAACTTTTTTGATATACTCTTTACGAGTCTCCAGATCCGGATAACCGGATTTGGAATCCTCGATCACAACCTCACTCAGGTCAGCCAAAAAGGCGTCATTGATCCCCAGCAATCGTCCGTGTCTGGACGCCCTACGAAGCAGACGACGCAGGACATAACCACGTCCCTCGTTGGACATCGTCACTCCATCCGACACCATAAATGTCACCGAACGGATGTGATCTGTAACCACGCGCACGGAAACATCGGTCTTATAATCCTCTCCATAGGTAACACCGGCCAACCGGCATACCTCCTCACGGAGATGACGGATCGTATCCACATCAAAAATAGACTCCACGTCCTGCATGACGGTAGCCAGTCGCTCCAATCCCATACCGGTGTCGATATTTTTATTCTCCAGCTCGGTATAGCCGCCGTGACCGTCACCCTCAAACTGAGTGAACACATTATTCCAAATCTCGATATACCGGTCACAGTCACAACCTACCGTACATCCCGGTTTGCCGCAGCCGTGCTCCTCCCCGCGATCAAAATAAATCTCCGAACACGGACCGCATGGGCCGGCTCCATGCTCCCAGAAGTTATCCTCTTTTCCAAACCGGAAAATCCTCTCGGGAGCGATACCGATCTCCTTCTCCCAAATCTCAAACGCCTCATCGTCCTCCTCATAAACAGAAGGATAAAGACGATCGGCCGGGATCTCCAGCACCTCGGTCAGGAATTCCCAGGACCAAGCGATCGCCTCATGCTTGAAGTAATCTCCGAAAGAAAAATTTCCAAGCATCTCGAAAAATGTACCGTGCCTTGCTGTACGTCCGACATTTTCGATATCCCCCGTACGGATACACTTCTGACAGGTCGCCACCCTCTTCCGCGGCGGAATCTCCTGCCCGGTAAAATACGGCTTCAGGGGTGCCATTCCGGCGTTGATCAGCAGAAGGCTTTTATCATTCTGCGGAACCAGCGAAAAGCTGGGCATGATCAGATGTCCCTTGCTCTCAAAGAAATCAAGATACATTTTTCGAAGTTCATTTAAACCATAAGGCTTCATTTTTTCCTCCAATCAATTCGTTTCGTATTTCATTCATTTTTATCAGGATTACACCTATAAGAACCAAACAAATATTATATCACATCAACCCGGTCTCTGTCAAAACAAATCCCGGTCTCACATCCGTCGTCTCGGAAGGTACCGCATTTACTTCCTGTATTCCGTACGCCAGCAGGATAGTATGCGCCCTCAACGCATCGCACTCCGTCAGGTAACGGTCATAATACCCGCCGCCGTATCCGAGCCTGTGTCTGTCCCGGTCAAACGCCACTCCCGGCATCAGCATCAGCACACGGCCCTTCTCCAGCCTCGCTGCCGATTCGGCATGATAATCAAATCGAGGACAGGTCTCGATCGGTTCCCGGATCCCCATCGTTCCGGTCTCCATATCCCGTTCCATATCCTTTACCTGAAAAAAAAGCATCTGTTTCCGATCCATATAGGTTCTCGGCAGATACAGTTTTTTTCCTTCATCCATGATCCTTCGGTTGATCGCATCCGTGATCACCTCCGACCGGAAAGACGCATAGGACATCACCGTATCAGCCAGACTGTATTCTTCCATGCTGAAAAGCCGCTCGGAAATCTGTTCCGAAAAAAGACAGCGTTCATCCTTCCCCAGCCCGTCTCGCAACCGAATCTGTTCTTTTCGGATTAAACTCTTATCCATACTCACCGTATCATACCCTGCTTCTGTCGAGATAATTTTTCAGATGAAAATGTCTGGTTTTATGCGCCACAAAAAGTGTCCCGATATCTTCTCCGGCAAACACTCTTCCGATGTTGTCCATATCATCTCCGTTGATGATGACCATATCGGCCCCGGCATCATTGGCGATACCCGCCGCCTCCAGCTTCGATATCATGCCGCCGGTCCCCATATCCGTATGCGGTCCTTTGGCCATCTCCAGCATCTCATCCGTGATGGACTCAACCAGCGGAATACGCACCGCATCCGGGTTCTGCGACGGATCATCGGAATACAGCCCGTCGATATCACTGAGAAGGACCACCATATCCGCCCCGGCGATAGCCGCCACGATAGCCGACAGATAATCGTTATCCGACAGAGTAAACTCGTCGGTCGCCACCGTATCGTTCTCATTGACGATGGGGATCACTCCCATATGCAACAGCTCGCGAAACGTATTCTGCGCGTTATGACGGGATGTATCATCCGCGATCGTCACCTTCGTCATCAGCACCTGGGCTGTTTTCTGATTGTATTCTGAAAAAATCTTCTGATAGACGGTCATCAGCCGAATCTGTCCCACCGCGGCGCAGGCCTGTTTCACAGCCTGTTCGGTCGGACGCTCCTGCAATCCGAGTGCTCTTCTCCCGACTCCGATCGCCCCGGAACTGACGATCATCACATCCTTCCCCTGATTGTGAAGATCCGATACGATCCGGATAAACTTTTCCAATTTCACCAGATTCAGAGCACCGGTTTCTTCATGGGTGATCGTCGATGTCCCCACTTTGAAAACGATCCTTTTTTTATCACGGAAGCTCATTCTTTTTTCATTCATTTTCCGTATATCACCTCAACTACTTCATCGTTTTGTCGATACAACAAAGCTGATTATAACACTTTTTATCACGGTTAACAAGCACTTTTTTACGCCTTCAGCTCCGAGCCGATCACCTCTGCCACGCGTAATCCGTCCATCGCCGCCGAGAGAATTCCGCCGGCATATCCGGCTCCCTCCCCACAGGGGTACAAGCCGGCCATCGTTACGCTCTGCAAACTCTCCTCATCTCTTACGATACGAACCGGTGAAGAGGTCCTGGATTCTATCCCCATGACGAGCGTATCCTCCGTATCAAAGCCTTTTATTTTTTTACCGAACTGATCGACAGCCTCCACGACAGCCCGGGCGATGTCCGCCGGTAACGAAGCTGCCACATCGGCATAGCACCACAGTCCCTTCACGGCCGGCTGGTTATTCGACAGCGTGCCTGCCTTCACACCTTCTCCGGGATTCTCATCCGCGTCACTGTTCTCAATTTCTTTCCGGAATTCCCCATACCGCTGTACAGGAATTTTTCCCTTTGCCGCACGGTACATGTTTCTTTCCAGCTCTCTCTGGTAATCCATTCCGACAAAAACGTTATCCGCGTCGGAACCGTCCTCCGACTCCGAAGGATTCACTGTCACCACGATCGCCGCATTGGCATATCCGGAATCTCTTGCCACGTCACTCATTCCGTTGACGACGAGATACCCGGACTCCGAAGAAGCGTTGACCACGTATCCGCCCGGACACATGCAGAACGAATAAACGCCCCGGCCGTCTTCTGTTTTTCCGGTCAGTTTGTAGTACGCCGTAGGGAGAGTATCACCTCCCCCGTACTGAGCCTGATCGATCGCCTCCTGACGATGCTGGATCCTCACTCCTACCGCAAACGCCTTCGGCTGCAAACGGACACCGTCTTCCTCCAGCAGTTCAAAAGTATCTCTCGCGCTGTGTCCGATCGCAAAAATAACCCGACTGCATTCCAGGATGTGCTCTTCCGTCAGATCCTCAAAAGGAGAATCCGTATCCGGTTGTTTTCCGCTACCTGCATCCTGCTTTTCCTGTTCAAACAGTATTCCCGTGATATGTCCGTCCTTCTGCATGATACCGTTGACCTTGGAGCGAAACAGAAAAACACAACCCTGTTTTTCCATCGCCTGACGCATATTCACGATCACCCGGCGCAGGACCTCCGTACCGATATGCGGTTTGGCATCATAGAGGATATCCCGTCCGGCTCCGAACCGGACAAAGGTCTCCAGGATAAACCGTTTCGCTCCGTCTTTATCCTTCACGCCGGAGTTCAGTTTTCCGTCGGAAAAAGTACCCGCTCCGCCTTCCCCGAAACAAACATTGCATTCCTCGTTAAGAACACCGGTCTTCCAGAAAGCCTCCACCTCCTCGATGCGATCCTCCATCCGATATCCCCTCTCGATCACGATGGGTTTCATCCCGCGAAGCGACAGGGAATACGCGGCAAAAAGTCCTGCCGGTCCACTCCCTACCACGATGATCCTCTCCTCAGCAAACTCTCTCAGTTGGGTCAGTCTCGACTCATACATCACCTGACGCTTTACCTGCCGGAGGTTTCGGTTGTTCTTATTTTTCTTCAGAATTCCCTCTTCGTCATCCGATAAAAATCTCACCGAATAAATATAAAAAATATCCGGCTTGCTTCTGGCATCCAGGCTTCTTTTGTATATTTCAAACTTTCTCATTTCTTCTGCTTTGATCCTCAGACGTTTTGCTGTGATATCCCGCAACATTCCCTTCTCATCATCAAAGCTTTTCTGATATCCGATTTTTATCTGTCCCAGTTCCAGCATTGTTCTTTCCTTTTCTTTTTCGTATCTTGCAAGTAGTATTACTCCGTAGTGTTTTCGTCCAGAATACTTTCGGTTGCAAGGATCGCACTTGACCACGCCAGATGAAGATTATACCCGCCGCAGATACCGTCCGCGTTGTTCAACTCTCCCATCACATACAAATCCTCGCATACCTGGCTTTCAAAACTGAGCGGAGACACCTCCGAGGTAGGCACTCCTCCGGCACTCACCTGTGCCCTGTCAATCCCATAGGTATCCGTGATGGTAAAACTGAAATCCCGGATAATCCTGGCCAGTGTCCCGGCATCCTTTCCCTCTCTCTTCAGAACAGGGATCCACTTTACCGGCACCAGACCGTCCAGGCCGAATCTCGTGATCCATCTTTCACATTCTTCTTCAGTCATGGTCGGAACAAAATCGATGGAACCGGCTACCTTCTCATTTTTCTCCAACGACTCCGCCGCAAGCCGGCAAACCTGAAATACCGGGATTCCGCTGACACCGGTCTTCGTGATCTGGATTTCCCCCGTGTGGGTTTCGTTCCTGGTCCCGTCGGTAAACAGGGTAAAACTCCCACGCACCCGGGAACCGGCCACCTCTTTCCACCAGCGTCCTGCCGCATGGAGTCCCGTCAGCCCGGGATAAACCGGAGTCACTGTATGACCGAGCCTGCGAAGAAGGGCATATCCGTCATCACATCCCCCCTGCTCTTTCCCGGCCGGTCCTCCGGTCGCCAGGATCAGATACTCACATCCGTAGGATGCCGTTTCCGTATCCACGGTAAACCGAGCCGGTGCGGACAGGATGACACCAT
>JAFYBS010000023.1 GCA_017540125.1 Eubacterium sp. | reverse complement strand
GGCGATGAAGGAGGTGGAGAACCATTTCCGCGCGGAGAGGGCGAGAAAGCCCTATCATTACGGAAACGCCAGGGCGGTACGAAACTTCTTTGAGGAGATGCTGAAGAACCAGGCCAATCGGCTGATGAACTTGGGCGAGGAAGTGACGGCGGATAACCTGCGTCGGTTGACACTGGATGACATCCCGAAGAAGAAGATGCTGAAGAAGTCGGCCGTCGAGAAAGGCGATTTTGCGGTGGTAGGAGAGGTGTAACTGTTGATTTTTAGTTGAATGGGAGGACAAAAAAATGGATGGATTTGATAGCATGTTTGATCTGGATGATAGCGGTGATCTGGATATCGGTGAAAGAGCTCTTGAAATGGAGTTTCTCGACAGGGCAGCGGCCGGTGACGGTGATGTCGACTGGAACCGTGATCCCTACGAAGATGACGACGAAGACGAGTTCGATGATGATGATGGCGACGATTGGTAATTCTTTCATAAACACCTCCAAGAGGGACTGGCGAGGAACAGTTGTCGGTCCCTCAATTCTTGTAGAATAATCGCTCCAAGTTGGGACGCATGGATGAAAGGAACGATGATATGGAAACGAGGTCATGTATCGCAAAAGTGATGAGAGATATTCACAAATATGGTCCGGATAAATGTATTCTGGTCGAGGAAATGGATATCATACACAATAAAATGGCGTGTGGATCACTATGCGAGTATTCGCTGTTTGTTAAGGAGGATGCGGAGAGAAAACGGGATTCAAATAAGTGTTCATCGATTTATCCAAGTACTCTTGGTGAATTGTTATACTCTGATGAATCGCCTTTTAGAATGATTCGTATCTATGCAGATTCAGCTTTGCAGGTGAGAATCGATCCGAAAAGCATTATGAATCAAGATATGATTAAGGTGCTGGCTGAAGCAGAGGAGACATTTGCTGATTATTCAGATGAGTTGAAGAAGATATTGCACGTTGATAACAAGCCGGTCTCGTACTACTTAGAAGCGGCGGCGAAACAGTGTAGGATTGCCGGGGTGGTTGACATCTATAACTGCTGTGAGCAGGATGTCGCGATTTTTGGTGAGAATTATAAATGTGATGTAATTTGTAAAGATGTTGGATCAGGGAAACAAATGGTTGTAGACTGGCTGATACAATCACAGCTGCGTGACGTTGATTCGGTAAGTCTTGAGCCCTATGAGTTTTTTCAAACCAAGTCTTTGGGCGAACTGAGAGAGATTTTGAATAGACAGAAGGAGGGGGAGTTTGAAGAGGTTGCCCATGCGAGGATATTGGATATGCCAGATCGTTGGAGAAATGAATAGTTTTAACAGGTTCATTGTTTACAAAGTGCAGGGTTAGTTTCAAAGCGAAGAGACGAGGTGAGGATATGGAGACAAGGGCGCTGATCCAGAAGCTGAACGAAGATATCGAGAAATACGGAAAAGATACGATCATTTACTATGTGATGGAGAGTGGGTTGGAACAGGACGAAGTAGGAACCGCATGTTTGTATCATTATTTCTTTGAGGATGAAAAGCCAGATGAGAGGACCTTGAACAAGATGCTCAAGGCACTTAAGAAGACCACTTTAGGATCCTTTCGCAGTGGGAACCTGATCAGTATGCGATTGCTGCAGATGGCCGGCGCTCAATTGGAAATAGATTTCAAGGATTGCATCAATGCAGATGTATATGAGCTGTATGAGGATACATATGCGAAATACTTGAAGGATAGGGAGAAAGATTATGACAAATACTCACCCAAGTACTGGGAAATCAAGGAAAAATATGTTGTGAACCCGAATGATTATATCAGCTATCTGAAGACATTGGCTTCGGATGGGGGACGGAAGGTCAGCCTGATGGAATGTTGCCAGCAGGATCTGGCGCTATACAGTGAGGCATACAAGATCACAATTCATGTCCTGGAGGAAGATGGGAAGGCGGTTGTCGATGATTGGCTCTTATCCGATCAGGGGACAGTGGATCCA
Organism: Eubacterium sp.; assembly: GCA_017540125.1. Classification (GTDB taxonomy): domain Bacteria; phylum Bacillota; class Clostridia; order Lachnospirales; family Lachnospiraceae; genus Eubacterium_F. Next base: position 7,215 of record JAFYBS010000023.1, on the reverse strand, counting down.
AATGATTACCCGGATGATGAGTTCTGTCGCGAGTCGACGCTTGGTGAGCTGTCAGTGATTCTAAAGAAGCAGGAAAAAGGCGAGTTTGGGCCCTTTGTGAAGGATAATGGGAAATCGGCGAAGATTCTTGAGTTTAAGAGATAGGATGGTACGAGGGATAGGCGAAAACAGGTCGTCGGTCCCTCGGTTCCTGTTGAAAATTTGCCGCGGATATAGTATAATGTCGGTTGATGAGATTTTTCTGTGAGGCCGAAGTCACGGATGTATGAGCTGAAGGAGATTGTTTAGTGTATAATAAAAATGAAGGAGATGAATTGATTATGACAGAGAATATCACAGTAAACGCACAAAACAGTATCCGGATTCAAGACGGGAGCCGGGTGATCTATATCGATCCGTTTCGGGTTAAGAAGGAGAAGCACGATGCGGACTTTATTTTGATTACCCACGATCATTATGATCACTTTTCGCCGGAGGATATCGTAAAGGTGTCAAAGCCGGACACAATCCTCGTGGTTCCGGGTACGATGATGGGAAAGGCAAGGGAAGTTGCAGGTTCTGTCGGCGATATCCGGATGGTCAAGCCGGATGAGAGTGGAGATATTTCCGGACTTTCATATGAGACCATCCCTGCCTATAATGTCGGCAAGAGTTTTCATCAGAAAAATGCGGGGTGGGTAGGCTATATCCTGACACTTGGTGGAAAGAGAATTTATATCGCCGGGGATACGGACAGGAACTCTGATAATGAGAAAGTGAAATGTGACATTGCACTTGTGCCGATCGGCGGTACCTATACAATGGATGCAAAGGAGGCAGCGAACCTGATTAATCTGATTCAACCCGAGGTAGCGATTCCTGTCCACTATGGTAGCGTGGTGGGTTCGAAATCGGATGCAAAAGCGTTTTCCAGGAATGTGAATGCTCCGGTGAAGGTGGAGACCAAATTGTAGGGTGTGGGAAATACAACGGACGGGATACTTAACCGGTTGCCGGATTGGCTGATGAGGGGGTGAATTATGAAGCTGAGCAAACTACCATATGAGCTTTCGGTCTGCAAGTTGTCAGCTATGGATGATATTAACTTGAGCATGGACTTTTTCTTTGTCGGGAAAACGGATGAAGAAATATCGCTGGTATGCAGGACGGAAGATGTTCCAGCGTCATCTATTGATCGGGAGGACGGTTGGCGAGGATTTCGTTTTGATGGCGAGCTTGATTTTTCACTTGTTGGCATACTCTCAGAGATACTCGGGATTCTCGCGGAGTATGAGATCAGCATTTTTGCCATGTCAACATTCAATACAGACTATATTTTGGTTAAGGCGGTAGACTTCAAAAAGGCGGTGGATGTGCTTGTAGAGACTGGTTACACGATAATATGATGTAAAGATGAAAAGGAGGGTCTGAGTCATGACATTTGATGAACTACTCACAAAGGTGAGAAAAATTGCAGATGGCGCAGATGTGTCCGGCATTGATTTCCTGGCGGTGCAGGTAAATATCACCGGGAAAAATGAAGGCGTGTTCTATGTCGAGGTCAAGGATGGCAAGGTGAATGTCGAGCCATACGAGTACAACGACAGGAACTGTGCCGTGACGATGAATATGACCAACTTCAACAAGCTGATCGACGGGAAACTCGATCCGGTCCTTGCCTTCACCATGAGGAAACTGAAGGTGGACGGCGATACTGGCAAGGCACTTGAGTTTGCCAAGCTGGTCAAGAAATGAGGAACAGATTAATGAGGAATTTATTCTTTCAGTTTCCGTTGAAGTCTATGGGGCGGAGGATTGTTGCGGTCATTCTGATGGCCGTGCTTTGTGTTGGCTGTGGGTCGGAGAACACAGTGATTTCGCATCAGGCGGATAATACGATGGATTCCGGTATGGTGGAGGATGAAGGAATGGTCGATCAGGGCGAAGGGATAGAGGATATGACACCGGCTGTGATTGTGAGTTTGATGATTGATGGTGAGAGTTACAATGTGGATACGGATACAAACAGTACGGCGAATGCATTTTTCCAAAAGGTGAGCCGCTCGATGTGAAGGATGAACTGTTTGAGAAATTGAAATCCGGCAAGGATGTTGATGTGGAAATTATGGCGGAGTACACGGAGTAGGAGGCAATCAATGACACCGAACCAACAAGAGTGGGCAAGATCAAGGGATGAACTCGTAGATGCCATCACGGCTTGTGGGATGTAGAGTGACAAACTGGGATTGAAGAAAAATCTTGCTTTTCCCCCGAAAAAGTGGTATAATCCGCGTATTGGATCGAGTTGTTTGCGAAACAGGAGTGGTATCGGTTTGAATAAAAACAGTAAGAATAATATATCAAAGAAAAATGTGCCGGCGGACGTGTTCCTGCTCGGCTTATTTTTGCTGTGCTTTATCATAGGATGCGTATTTGGCCTTGTATATATTACTACTGTTTCGAGCGCTCAGACCGGCAGGGAGAGGACCGTGAAGGTCGGCTATTATGAAAATGAGGTATTTGAAGAGGGAGCCGCCGAAGGTGCGGTAAAGACCGGTTATGCTTATGAGTATTACCGTAAGCTCTCCGAGTATACAGGCTGGAATTATGAATATGTTTACGGAGGATTTGACGAGCTGTACCAAAAGCTGCTCGACGGTGAGATCGACCTTTTGGCAGGTCTTGCAAAAAAAGAGGAGCGAACATCGATCATCGGTTATCCCATGCAGCCCATGGGAAATGAAGAGTACTCTCTCGTAAAGCACGAGACAGATGAGGAAATAAGTGCAGACCCTGCGACGCTTTCGGGGAAAAAGATAGGTGTCCTTGAGAGCGCAATAGCAGGTGTGCTGCGTGAGTATCTCGATGGTCACGGGGTGAGTGCCGAGGTGGTGACCTTCGGTGATTATGAGGCTGTCTTTGAGGCTTTTGATACAGGAAAAATAGATATACTTGCAGCTGAGGGTGACGGTGCGTACGGCAGGGAACATGCGGAGGTTGTGTGTTCGTTTGGCGCGGCTGATTATTATTTGTGTGTTAATATAAAAAGAAATGATCTGCTCGAGGAGCTGAATACGGCTCAGGCCGAGCTTGTTGCCGAGGAGCCGGGGTATCTCACAACGCTGCAAAACAAGTATTATTCTTCAAGTATATCGGGACATGCGTTTTCATCTGATGAGAGGAATTGGATCAAAAACAATGTCAGGCTTACCGTGGGGTATCTCGATCGTTATTTGCCGTACAGCGCGACAGGCGATGACGGCCAGGTGACAGGTATTATCAGTGACATAGTGCCGGAGATGTTTGAGGTGATGGGGATCGGCAGTCTTGAGTTTTCCTATATCGATTATCAGAGCTATGATGATATGATAAAGGCTGTGCGTTCCGGGCAGATAGATGTTGCATTTCCGGTGGGCGGAGGCCTTTACTATGCAGAGGAGAGCGGGATTTATCAGACATCTGCCGTAGTGTCGGCAACCACCGATCTGGTTTATCTGGATGAGTATACGGAAGAAACGGAAAAGCTTTTTGCGTCAAATGAAAATAACCGCATGCAGAGTTTTTATATACAGACGCATTTTCCCAATGCAAAAATAGTTTATTATCCTTCAATAGACGATTGCCTGAAGGCAGTGCTTGACGGTGAAGTGACAGCGACAACTCTGAACGGCCTCAGGGCAAATGATATACTCAGAAACAGTAAATATGATGATCTGCATTTGAGACAATTATCAAAGACGGATGACAGATGCTTTGGTGTGAGGATTGGAAATGAAGGCCTCCTCAGGCTCCTCAATCGCGGCATAAAGCTGATCGGCACGGAGTATGCACAGACAAAAGCATATCGCTATGTGGGGGAACTTTACGAGTATACTTTTCTCGATGTGATGAAGGAGCATGCATGGTTGTTTTTGATGATCGCCTTGCTCATCATCGCGCTCATATTCTTCCTTATCGTCAGGGATCTGCGCAGGCAGAAGAGAGCCAGCAGGCTGAAGACTGATTTCGTTTCAAATATGTCTCATGAGATACGTACTCCGATCACTGCCATACTGGGCATGAATGAGCTGATACAGAGGGAGTGTGACGACGATGAGATCCTGGGATACTCTGACAATATCGATAAGGCCGGTAAAAATCTGCTGGGGATCATAAATGATATTCTTGATTTCTCAAAGATAGAGGCCGGCAGGATGGAACTTGTGATAAATGAATACTCTCTTCCGGAGATGATAATGGGACTGAGTGCCATGTCTTCATTCAGGGCCGGAAAGAAAGGACTTGAGTTTTCCGTGGATGTGGATGAGGATTTGCCGTGCGGACTTATCGGCGATGAACAGAAACTTACACAGGTTATAACAAATCTTCTTACAAATGCGATAAAGTATACTGCTGAAGGCAGTGTTTCTCTGGAAGTGAAGTTGGTTTCTGCAGACGAGGGAGCTTCGCCGGGTCCATCAGAAGCCGCGGGAATGAGTGATGAAACCGGGGGCAGAAAGATGTCCTGCAAGATGAGAGTATCGGTCGCTGATACCGGCATCGGAATCAGGCAGGAGGAGATGGAAAAGCTGTATTCGGCATTTGACAGGCTTGATCTGGACCATACCGGGACGATTGAGGGGTCGGGGCTCGGACTTGCGATCTCCGAGAGCATGCTGGAACTTATGGGCAGCCACATGGAGGTGGAGAGTACATACGGTGAGGGGTCAACTTTTTCATTTGTTATTGAACAGCAGATAAATGATCCCGCGGCTGTCGGTGATTTCTCTGCATATGAATCCGGAAGGACATCAAGCAGGGAACACAGGATGGCTTCCTTTACTGCACCGGATGCGAGGATCATGATAGTTGATGATACGCCGATGAATCTGCAGGTGATAGAGGGACTTTTGAAGAACAATAAAATGCAGATCGATACTGCCGGGAGTGGCAGCGGGTGTATCGATCTTTATAAAAATGAGACGTACGATGTTATTTTTCTCGATCAACGGATGCCCGGGATGTCAGGTATGGATACTCTTGCCGAGTTAAAAAGGCTTTATCCCGAAAAGCTTAAGAATACACCGGTCGTGCTGCTGACGGCAAATGTGCTCTCAGGAGCGAGAGAGCGGGCGATGAGGGAAGGTTTTTCGGATTATCTGGCGAAGCCTGTGAGCTTGCGTGACATGGAAGAGGTGTTGCTGAAGTATCTTCCTGAGGAAAAGGTTTTTATGGTTTCCGGGGATGAAGCAGCCTGCGATACAGGGGATATTGATCCGGAGATGCTCGCTATAGTTGGCAGGATGAGAAAAATATCTGCACTCGATGTGGAGCATGGGATAAATTACTGCGGAGACGAGGAGGATTATATCGAGGCATTGCGAACATATGCGGCCTCTGTGGAGGAGAGGTCAGCCATGCTTGAGAGGCATCGGGGTGAAGGAGATATGGAGGCGTTGTCCATACTTGCTCACTCGGTAAAGAGCACATCGGATGCCGTCGGAGCCACGGGGCTGCGTGATATGGCGAAGGAACTTGAGTTTGCAGCAAAGGACGGGGACACTGATACCGTAAATGAAAAGCTGCCTGTATTTATAGATAAGTATCAGGAGTTTGGAGATGAAATATCTAAAGCGCTTGTGGAGGTAGAACAGTGAAGAGGAATAAAAATTTCCCGGAAAGTCAGGCCTTATATAGCTACTGCAAAGTAATGCGTGTGCCTAAGCTGGGGGCAGCCCCCGTTGTGATCACTGTTCTTACGGGTTTGATATTAGCTCTTATCATTGCAGCTCTCGGGGAGAGTCTCTTGCTGGCCATAGCCATAGGTGCCATAGTAAGTGCTGTGTTTGCTTTTCTTTTCTGGCTCACCTACAGATATCGGGTAGGAGCTTCAAAAAGGCTCAACTCCTTCCTTGCTGAAGACGGTGGGCGGATGATGATCAGCGACTTTGCCTATGCACAGCCCTTTGCGAATGACCAGTTCAGGCTTGGCAAACAGTATCTGTATATAAAAAACGGAGCTGTGCTCAAGATTGACAGCATTGCCGATCTGGTAAGGATTTATACTCGTTCGGGTGTGGGCTTGAGCGCTAAGGTTAATGATGCGAACGGCAGTATGTCATTCCTGCTTTGCAGGTTGCATGTGCTAAATGACAGGGCAGAGATTGATGAGATACGTAAAGAAGTGATCCAAAGGCAATAAAACAGTATATACAAATTCAAGTTTGTAAATGTGGAGTTGCGAGATGGCAAATGCTGAGCCGTGCTGGCGGCGGATAATGTTGAGGAGGAAACGGATTATGGATATGCAGGAAGCTATACTGGCAAGGCACTCTGTGCGTCAGTTCAAGGAAGATCCAATTGAAGATGATGTGAAGGAGAAACTCGAGTCGGTCATCGTTGAGTGTGCGGAGCAGAGCGGACTTCGTATGCAACTGATATTGGATGATCCGGAGTGCTTTGATACGCTGCTTGGTCGCTATGGGAAGTTCAAGAATGCGGTGAACTATGTGGCTATCGTCGGGAAGAAGGACGATGATATGGCCGATGAACACTGTGGGTACTATGGTGAGCGGATCGTGCTGGAGGCACAGATGCTTGGGCTGAATACCTGCTGGGTCGGTGGTACTTATGGCAAGGGCAAGTGTAAGATTGATAAAGAGGCCGGTGAGAAGATCATCTGTGTGATAGCGGTGGGATACGGCGAAAATGTGGGAAACCCACATAAGTCAAAGCCTGTGAGCAAGGTATGTGATATCGAGCCGAACGCGATGCCGGTGTGGTTTCGGAATGGGGTTCGCGCGGCACTTTTGGCACCGACCGCCCTCAATCAGCAGAAGTTCCGGATCACGTTGGAGGGTAGCGAGGCGGTCATCACCACGAAGGGAGGCCCGTTTACAAAGGTTGATCTGGGTATTGTAAAGCATGATTTCGAGGCTGCAAGCGGGCATGAGTGCCGGTAGGATATATGGGGATGTGAGAAAAAACTATGAATTTTTTGGAAGAACGCATAAGAAAAGATGGTGTTGTCAAGCGGGGGGATGTTGAAAAGGATACTGTTTCAGATAGTTCAGTCACTGTCTGAACTTTTGGTGAACATATAGACTATGGAGATTTAACCCTACAAATTCCAGTTTGTAGAGATGGAGGTGGGATGGCGAAGGACAGATACGATAACTGGCGAGATTATTACGAGGAGGGACTATTATGAATGAGATTATCAAAGTAATGAAAGAACGCAGGAGTGTCCGGAAGTTC
>JAFYBS010000218.1 GCA_017540125.1 Eubacterium sp. | reverse complement strand
GGTGTGGCGTTCGAGAAGGAAGGGCGTCCGGAGAAGAAGAGGACAGCTTCGGCGGGCTGGTATAACACGATCGCTTTTGAGGAACAGGCAAAGGCGGACGGGCTGTATGCCAGATCGTTTAACGGAGACGGTTTTTCCGAAGAGATGAAGCAGCAGGTGATTGACGCAATCCGGGAGGATTTCGGAAAGGTCGATCTGGTGGTGTATTCGCTGGCTGCTCCGCGCCGGACGATGACGGATCCGGCTTCCGGAGAGTCGAAGACGGTGACCAGTGTGTTGAAGACCACCGGCGAGCCCTATACCAACCGGACGTTGGATCTCCGTACGAATGAGATCACGGAGGTGACGGTCCCGGTAGCGACGGAGGAGGAGATTCGCGACACGATCGCCGTGATGGGCGGCGATGATTGGGAGCGGTGGATCACCGTGCTTTATGAGGCCGGTGTGCTGGCTCAGGGAGCTGTGACATTGGCTTATTCCTATATCGGTCCGACGATGACGCATCCGATCTATAAGGACGGTTCCATCGGGCAGGCGAAGAAGGATCTGTATGAGACTTCAAAGCGTCTGTCGGAACATTTTTCTGAAATCGGATTGAAAGCCTATATATCCGTCAACAAGGCGTTGGTGACGCAATCCAGCGCGGCGATCCCCATCGTTCCGCTGTATATCTCGCTTTTGTACAAGGTGATGAAGGCACAGGGGCTGCATGAGGGCTGTATCGAGCAGATGGTGCGGCTTTTCACGGAGAAGCTTCCGGCGGATGAGACGGATGCGGATGGGTATCTGCGCATGGATGATCTCGAGATGAGGGAGTCGGTCCAGACGGAGGTGGCGAAGGTCTGGGAGGCGGTTTCGACGGAGAATATCGGCGAATACGGCGATATCGACGGATATTGGGAGGATTTTTACCGCATGTTCGGATTCCGCTACGAGAATGTGGATTATGAAGAGGATGTGGAGATCTAGAAAAGTTAGACAGGAGAGTAGAGTGAGATGAAAAAAGTAGTGAAATTCGGCGGGAGCTCACTGGCGAGCGCCGAGCAGTTTCAGAAGGTGGGGGACATCATCCGGGCGGATGAGTCCCGCGTTTTTGTAGTACCCTCGGCACCGGGGAAGAGGAATTCGCAGGATACGAAGGTGACGGATCTGCTGTACAAAATCTACGGTATGATGGAGAGCAACCGGCCGTATCTGAAGGTGTTGGAGCAGATCAAAATACGGTATGCCGAGATCATCCGGGGGCTGGGGCTGAAGGTTTCCCTGGTGAAGGAGTTTGAGGAGATCCGCAAGCAGCTGGAGAAGGGCGCGGGTGAGGATTATGTGATTTCCCGCGGCGAGTATCTGAACGGAAAGATCATGTCGGCGTATCTGGGATACGATTTTGTCGACGCGGCGAATGTGATCCGGTTTAATGATGACGGGACGCTGGACGCGGAGGAGACCTACCGACTGATGAAGGCGCAGCTGGAGGCGCATCCGAAGGCTGTCATCCCCGGATTTTACGGTTCCCGGAAAAATGGCACGGTGGTGACTTTTTCCCGGGGTGGCTCGGATATCACCGGTTCTCTGGTGGCGCGCGCGGTTAAGGCGGATATCTACGAGAACTGGACCGATGTTTCCGGATTCATGGTAGCGGATCCGCGGATCGTGAAGGATCCGGAGGTGATCCATACGATTACCTATGAGGAGCTGCGGGAGCTGGCTTATATGGGGGCTTCGGTGATGCATGAGGATGCCATCTTCCCGGTCAGTCAGGTGGGAATTCCCATCAATATCCGCAACACGAACGATCCCGAGGCGGAGGGCACGATGATCGTGGAGAGGACCTCCCGGGTTTCAAAGTATACCATCACGGGTATCGCCGGAATGCGTGGTTTTGTGGCGCTGAACATCGCCAAGGACAAGATGAACACGGCGGTTGGATTCTGCCGGAAAGCGCTGACGGCGTTCGAGGAGAACGGGGTTTCCGTGGAGCATATGCCTTCCGGTATCGATACGATGTCGGTGATCGTGCACCAGAAGGATTTTTCTGAAAAAGAGCAGCAGGTAATCTCACGGATTGAAGAGCTGTGCGAGCCGGATCATTTGGATATCGAGTCGGATTTCGCGTTGATCGCCGTGGTCGGACGGGGCATGAAGAGTACCCGTGGAACGGCGGGGCGGCTTTTCTCGGCGCTGGCGCACGCTCATATCAACATCAAGATGATCGACCAGGGCTCCTCGGAGTTGAATATCATCATCGCGGTGAGCAACGATGATTTCGAAAACGCGATCCGGGCGATCTATGACATCTTTGTGATGGCGCAGATATAACACGCCGGTCCAAGACAGCTGCGGATGTGATGGGAAACCTTCGGGTTTGAATCGGTGGGCCGCGGAGAATGCGGCGGAATGGAGATTATCATGGCGATGACAGGAATCAATCTGTATTCGATTGATTATTATAAGAAGACGGTTTTTAAAGGGAGCTACCGTGGCCTTTGCTTCCGGATCGGACGGGTAGAGAAGCCGCCCGGTGAATCCGGTTCTGCGCCGGGAGAGGGCGAATCCGGCGGAGATTCCTCCGGTGCTGTGGATGGCGGAGAGGAAGCCGTCGATGTCCTGCGGGTGCAGGCCTGGAAGGGGCCATATGTCCTGGAGAAGACCGATGAGGAGATTTTTACGGAATACTTTGAGTATTCGGATGACGGGCTTGGAAAAGCCAATGAATGGCTGGAAGATAAACAAAGAGAAGTAGCAATGGATATGTAACAGGAGGAGGAGAGAAATGACGAAGATTGATATCGTGTCGGGATTTCTCGGCGCAGGGAAGACGACTTTGATCAAAAAGCTGATCAGTGAAGCGTTCACGGGAGAGCAGATTGTGCTGATCGAGAACGAGTTCGGGGAGATCGGGATCGACGGTGGATTCATGAAGGATGCCGGGATCGAGATCACGGAGATGAACCAGGGCTGTATCTGCTGCTCGCTGGTGGGCGATTTCGGGACCGCGTTGGGTGAGGTGCTGGAAAAATACTCGCCGGACCGGATCATCATCGAGCCATCCGGAGTCGGGAAGCTTTCGGATGTCATCCGGGCCGTGGCCGGGATCTTGGACGAAAACGCCGGGGTATCCTCGGATGAGGAGCTGGTATTGGAAGGTCATAAAAATGGGGTCGACGTGCAGCTGGGAGCAGCGGTAACGGTGGCCGATGCCAAGAAGGCAAAGATGTATATCAAGAACTTCGGAGAGTTCTATGATAACCAGATTCAGAGCGCGAAAACCGTGATACTGTCGAGAACAGGCGACATAAGCGATGAAAAATTAAATGAATGCTTGACTTTGATACGTGAAAAAAACAATCGTGCCTCGATAATTACGACTCCCTGGGAGGAGCTGGACGGGAAACAGATCGTCAGTGCCTTCGATGACAGCGATTCGCTGCAGATGGAGCTGCTGGAGGAAGAGGACGTATGCCCCGAATGCGGTCATCATCACGAGGACGGGGAATGCTGTCACCATGACCACGATCACGAGCATGAGCACCATCACGACCATGATCATGAAGGGCATGAACATCATCACCATGATCACGATCACGAGGGACATGAGCATCATCATGATCATGAGGACGGAGAGTGCTGCTGTCACCACGACCATGACCATGAGGGACATGATCATCACGGGCATCATCACCATCACGCGGATGAGGTCTTCACCAGTGTGGGAATCGAGAGCCCGAAGAAGTACGGGGAAGCGGAGTTGAAAGCCATCCTCGAGAAGCTCTCCGCGGTATCCTCTACGGACGATGAGAGTGCTGCCGGTGAATTCGGCCGTATCCTCCGTGCGAAGGGCATCGTTCCGGCAACCGAAGGAGAGTGGTTCCACTTCGATCTCGTCCCGGGCGAATATGAAATCCGCCGCGGATCCGCCGACTATACCGGCCGCTTATGTGTTATCGGAGCCGAGTTGTCGGAAGACAAAATCCGCGAATTATTTAGTTGAGAATTAATAAATCGCGATCCTATTTTTTAGAAAACACATTGTTTTCGGCCATCACAGCCGATCTACATGACTCACTAAAGTCAATCGAGGAGCGGCAACAACTGTCTTCTCGGAAAATGGTTTCTTTTACGAGAAGCACAGTTGTGACCGCGCGACGAGGAGGGTTGTGAATGGCTCGAGCCGGGCTTTGACCGGCTCCGACAGGGAAAAGACTATGTTTGGAAACAAAGATATACCGGTATATTTATTCTGCGGCTTTTTGGAAAGCGGCAAGACAACCTGCATCAGGGAAATCATCGAAGAAGGCAACTTCGCGGACGGCAAGCGCTCCCTCTTGATCCTCACGGAGCAGGGAGAGGAAGAACTCGATGAGATGCTTCTCCGTGCTCATAAAATCGACGTGATCACGGTAGAAGACGAAGACGAGTTCACCGAGACCGTATGCATCCACAATCAGAGAAAATATCGCTCCGACCGCGTGATCATCGAAGTAAACGGCATGTGGAACCTGGATTCCATCTACAATAAGGTGCTTCCGGAGAACTGGGTGGTCGTACAATGCTTTACGACCGTCAACGCGCAGACCTTCGATATGTACGTAAATAACATGAAATCGATGATGATGCCGCAGTTTCAGCTGTCGGATATGGTGATTTTCAACCGGTGCAACAGTGAAATGAACAAACCATCCATGCGACGGGCCGTCAAGGGGATCAATCGTATGGCTCAGGTGCTGTTTGAGTCGGAAGACGGCACGGTAGAGAATAACATCGAGGAAGAGCTCCCCTACGATATAAACGCGTCAAATATCACCCTGGAGGACGATGATTTCGGCCTCTGGTACATCGATGTAACCGAGAACCCGGAGAAGTACGAAGGCAAGACAATCACCTTCAAAGGGCAGGTTTACCGGTCACAGAACTTCCCGGGAGGTACGTTCGTCCCGGCCAGGGCAGCGATGACCTGCTGTGCGGATGATATCCAGAAGATCGGTTTCCTGTGTCATGCGGAAGGGGCAGAGCAGTTGGCGATTGATTCTTGGGTGAACGTATCGGTGAAAGTTAAGCCGGAGTTTAATCCTGGATATCAACAGATGTATCCCGTGCTTTGGGCGGACAAAGTGGAGCCGGCAGAACCGCCGGAGGAGGAAGTGGTTTACTTTTCATGATTTCCTCCCATGCTGAATACTAGTGCTACTGACACCAAATAACCGGACCATATTACTTGTCTGTTTTTCCACCTGCTTCGTTGCCTTCACTTGCCGATGCCACCGCATCGACGCGTTCAGGCGCCTTGCAGGATGGAGAAAACATCCTGCGTAAATG
>JAFYBS010000217.1 GCA_017540125.1 Eubacterium sp. | reverse complement strand
GACTGTCCAGTCCATCGCCATCACCAACATCGACCCGGATGCCCTTCAGGCTCCGACCATAGACAAGGTCGATAACAACGATACCGCTGTCCTGGGAACCGGACAGATCGGAACCACCATCAATGTTCAGATCGGAGACAACACCTATACGGGAACGGTAGACGCGGACGGTGACTATTCAGTCGACATCCCCGTACCGAGAGCCAGAACCGTCATCCGATGCTTCGTGTCCGACAGTAAAGGCCGCACCAGTACGGCTACGTCCACCCGGGTCAAACGAGTCGGTCCGAACATGCCCTCGGGATCCGCTGCCAACAACAGCTACTATATCAAGGGAAAAACCAACGACAGCGATGTCAAGCTTTTTGCTCTGGTCAAAGGCAAGATTTATGTTTCCAAAAAGCTCGGTACGTCGTATTATAAAAAGTGTAAAAAATACAACGAAAACAAAGAAATCAAAAAAACCTCCATCACGGTATCCAAATCCGGAAACTACAACATACAAATCCCACACATGAGTCCCGGAAAAGTCGTCAAGGTATACTCCATCGACCAGTTCGGTCGGGTCAGCTACGCCAAGGAGATCTCCGTTGCCCGAAAGGCCTATGAACCGGTTTCCTGTTTTACCACCTTCTCGACGGAAAAAGCCGTCTTCGGTCATATCCGTGAAGAAAAACGGGGATATCTCCTCGCTTATTACACCGACGGAACGAAAGCCGGCTCAGGTTACTCCGACGGGGAAGGATACTTCCATATCCCGATCAGCCGGGAGCTGGAACCGGATGAGACCGTCACAATCTATGCAAAATACACCGCTTCCGACGCGGAACAGAGTCATCCGGCCGAACTCAAGGTGGACGACGTCGAAGACGCGGATACCGGGAACGACGTCCGGATCCGAAAAGTAGCAGCCGGAGCCGGGGTTGTATCCGGCAACACCGATTATCGATACGCCATCGTCTCCGTCCTGCACGACGGTTCCTATCAGATAAAGAGCGCGGACAGAAACGGTGATTTCCGGATCAACCTGAAAAATGAACCGAAAGAGGGCGACCGTGTCAGCGTATTTGTCCGGAGCATCCACGGTTATTTCCAAACCTTCAAGAATAAAACCGTGACACTGGCTCCGCCGGAAAAACCGGTAGTCGAAAAAGCAAGTACGTATTTCAGCGCTGTCAACGTCCTGAGCCACGAGAAGGTTACGATGACGCTGAGAGTCAGAAAAAAGCTTTACAGAAACCCAAAAGTGTATTATAGTAAAGCGAAGAAAAGCTATGTATATAAATTCACCAACATAGAAAACCTGTACGAAGGTGAAGGGATCCGGATCGTTGCTTACGCTCAGAACGAAGGTGGAAAAACAAGATCCGATGTATTTATTTTTTGATGCGATGTGGAGGAGTTATGAAAGTCAGTATAATAGTACCGTTCTGTCAGGAGTTTGAGTTTAATTATATCAAGGATTGTTTCACCAGTCTGGAGGAACAGACGGTCAAGGATTTCGAAGTGGTGTTTGTCAGTGACCACGTCAGCGATAAAGTTCTGGACAAGGTACGAAACATCCCCGTAACGTTTCCGATCCGGTTTATCTCTCTGAACGATGAACGGACCGGTGTATCCGCCGCCAGAAACGAAGGGATCAAAAACAGTGAAGGAGAATTCATCCTGTTTTTGGACTGTGATGATTATCTGGAAAGAACAGCCATCGAAGAGTACCTGGAGAGTATCGGTGACAGGGATCTTCTCCATGCCCGCCGCCGTCGTACTCCCTACAGCAGAGACGGATACTATGCCGACCGTGAGCGGATCCTGGCCGAACGGGAGGCTGCCGCGGCCGAACGGGAGGCTGCCGCGGCCGCAGCCGAAGAAGAAAACGAGGACGAGGATAACGACAGCGAAGAGGCTCAATTTACAAAATACACGCAGATCGACCCGGATGACTGGGTCGGCGTTTTCAACAAGATCATCCTGATCAATCCGGCATTCTCCGGTATCAGCGTGCTGGGCATCATGATCCGCCGGAGTTATCTGAACGCGATGGGTATTCTCTTCAATGAGTCCTATACCTGTTTTCCGGATCTTCTTTTTGTATCACAGCTCATGTGCAGCACCGATCGTGTCCGCCGACTGACCTCGGTTTTGTATCTGAAGAGAAAACACAGCGATTCCGTAAAAATGCCTTCTCTTGCGCAGCGATCGGATGAGCATCAAAAGCTGATCGAACTGATGGAGTCCTATCGCCTGGTAAAGTCCTATGAAAGCCTGAGGGGAACTTACTCCGAGATGCGTTTGGACGGCAAATTCATCCGCCTGTATGTATCCAGGATCTCCCCGTATTTCCTCCGTGGCGAAAAATCCGAGATTCCGAAGGTTTACGAACAGGCCGTACAGTGTCTGCCTCTCATCACTAAGGATGCTTTGAAACACTCCAAACACTATTCGCGGAGAATTGTGAAGTATTCGATGACTCATTCTCCGGAAAAAATAGCCCGGAAGGTTCGCATGCACAGCGCGAGACAAACCCTGTTCCGCCTGATGAGAAGCCGCTCCGCAACCAAACGGTTCCTGTACCGGAAAATCTATGCCACCGGAAAGCTCAAAGAAAACACGGTTATGTTTGAGAGCTTTTTCGGACGGAATTATTCGGACAGCCCGAAGTATATTTTTGAATATCTGTGCCAAGCCTACCCCGGCAAATACAACTGCGTCTGGGTGAAAGCCGGAAAGAAGGATCACAACCTTCCTTTCCCCGCCAAACAGGTAACCCGTTTTTCCTTTGCGTACTTCAAATATCTGGGAAAGAGCAAATACTTTGTTTTCAACGTCCGCCCTCCGAAGTACTTTATCAAAAGAGAGGACAGCGTTTTCCTGGAAACCTGGCACGGAACGCCTCTGAAAAAGCTGGGCACCGATATGGATGCCGTGTTTATGGCAGGCGGTACCGACATCGTGGCATACAAGAAAAACTTCACGGACAACTCCAAAAAATGGGATTATCTCATCGCGCAGAACGCCTTCTCCTCCGAGACCTTCCGCCGTTGTTTCGAATTCCACGGAACGATGCTGGAGACAGGCTATCCGCGCAACGACATCATGCATGCCACTCCCGATGTGATGGCCGCGAAGATTCGGGAAGTACGGGCAAAGATGGGAATTCCCGACGGAAAAAAGGTGATCCTTTACGCTCCCACCTGGCGCGACGACGAATGGTACGGCCAGGGACAGTACAAGTTCACCCTCCAACTGGATCTCGACCGGCTGCGGTCGGCTCTGGGACAGGAATATGTGGTGGTACTCCGTACCCACTATCTGATCGTAGATGCTTTGAATCTGGAGGATTACAAAGGCTTCGCGTTCAACGGAAGCGGAAGTGATTTTGACGACATCTCACTTCTTTACCTGATTTCCGATATCCTGATCACCGACTATTCATCGGTATTTTTCGACTACGCCAACCTGCGCCGTCCGATGCTTTTCTTCACCTATGATCTGGATAAATACCGGGATGTCCTCCGGGGATTCTATTTTGATCTGGAAGAGCTTCTGCCGGGTCCGCTGGTGTTCACCACCGATGAGATCATCGATACGATCCGGAACCTGCCGGAAGTAGTAGAAAAATACAAAGATAAAGCAGAAGTATTCTATGAGAAATTCAACGGCTGGGAAGACGGTACCGCATCGAAAAAAGTAGTAGAGCAAGTTTTTAAGTAAAAATAAACCGGGTAGCGCGCCTACAGGCCCGCTACCCAGTTTGCTATATCCGTAATTGCGCCGGTATTCACGGTGTTCTTCTCGTCATAATCAGCCGGTCCCGGTTCCTCGGTTCCCCCTTCAAAAAGAAAATGTCCCAACGATTTATAAAGATGGTAGGCCGTATGTGCCCGACCGGTCAGTAAGCTTTGCCATTTTTCAAAGTACTTCACCGGTGTTTCAAAATCCCTGTCCCCCTGCAAAAACATCAGCGGGAAGGTGGAGTTCGTAACGAAGTATTTGGCATCCGATTCCGTCTTCAACGTCTCGTCGATATAATCCAGCTCCTCGTGTTTTGTCGGCTTGGCTCCGATCAGGATCGCCCCCTTCACACGCCGGTTTCTCTTCTCGATCATAGCCGGAAGATACTCGGCAGATCGTCCCCACACAAGCAGAAAAATCGAATCGGTATCGATCTTCCCCAGATAATTTGCCGTATCCACAGCGGCCCATACATCCTTCAAAAGCGTCTCCCGGATATCCGAATCCGTGTAAGCGGTTTCCGGGTACTGCTGATGCCTCCGGTTGTAACGAAGCGTGGCAACCCCCCGGAGCGCCAGACCATGTGCCATATCCAGCAACGGTGTATTTCCGGCTGCTCCCATCGTACCGTCCATATCGGCATCATCCCGGTCGGAAACCAGTATCACCAGAGGGGGTTTTTCCTTCTCATCCTCCTCATCGGCACGGATCGGTATCGTCAGACAGGCATCGAGGACATACGGAGTCCGGCCTATTTTTTTCTCAATCTCTTCATAACGGCTTCCCTTATCCGGTGCCGATGCCAGCTTCACCGTATCAAACCAGATTCCTGCCAGCGCCTCATCCCCATCAAAAATAAACCGGATCGAGGCCCCTTCGTTTCCTTCATACCGAAGCGTCGTCGTGATTTCCCGGTAGCCGTCCCGGGTGGAATTCGTCACGGACTCCACTCCCTGAAAAGATCCCAGCCCCGACGTGACACTCTCGTACGACAATTCCAGGTCGTCTTCCGACGTGTCTTCCTTCAGTTTTTCCGAAGCTCCCTCCAGAACACGCGATGTCAATCCCTTCACGATGTCTTCCGCGTACTCTCTCGCTTTTGTCTCCAGCTTTCCCTGATCGGCAGGCTCGGGGCTTCCGTCGGATGATACCGGCGTTTCCTGTGCTTCCGTCGGAGTTTCCGTATCCTTTTCCTCCGCCGAATCGGCACCCCCGGTCGCCGTCAATCCGAAAACTTCCCTTTCATCCGTCTCCGTAATCTCTTCTATCTCATTTTTCTGCCACCGATCCACCATAAACCATATGGCAAACATGGCCGCGAAGAGAACCAGAGCGATCAATAAATATCGTTTCATACTATCCGATATACCTCGCCGTCATTTCCTTTGATCTTCACCCGAAGTCTCCCCTCTGTCACCTCTGTTTCCTCCCCGGAGAAAACACCGGTGTAGACGCCGTTTACCGCCTCTACATCGAAGGAGGCTTCCTCATCGGAATTGTTCAGGCAGACGATAACCTGTTTTCCGTCGAGGTCGCGCACAAACGCATAGTTCGTCGTCGTAAGCGTCAGCTCCCGGTAGGTTCCGTAGCTCAGAGCTTTCTCTTCCTCACGCACTTTGCCGAGCCGCTCGATGATCTTCGTGTATTCATTATTCTCATAGGCATCGGCATAGTCCTTCAGATCGATGGCCGGTCGCAGGGAGGCATCGGAGCCTTTTTCTTTTTTCCCCTCCAGACCGAACTCGGAGCCATAGTAAATCGAAGGAATACCGGGCATCGTGTACAGCAGGATATGGACCGGTTTCCAGTGATCCCTGTTCGTCAATTCATTGATCATCCGCTGTACATCATGATTGTCGGCAAAGTTGTACAGATGCTTTCCCTCGGGCCGGTTCAATCCCATATCGCAGATCCGTTTGGAGGTATGGGCAATCTCGAAAAAGTTGTGCGAGTTGAATCCGGAAAAAAGGGCTTTGTGCAGCGGGTAATTCGTTACGCTGTGAAGCATCTCGTCGTTCACCCAGCGATTGTATTCGCCGTGGATCACCTCACCCATCAGATAAAAATCTTCCTTATCCACCGTGTTTGCCACATAGCGCAGATGCTTCATATAGTCAAAGTTCAGCACATCCGCCGCATCCAACCGGAGTCCGTCGATATCGAACTCGGAGACCCAGAACCGGATCACCTCTTCGACATAATCCTTGACTGCCTGATTGTACTGGTTCAGCTTGACCAGGAGGTTGAATCCTCCCCAGTTCTCGTAGGAAAAGCCGTCGTTGTACTCGTTATTCCCGGAGAAATTGACGTTACAGTACCAGTCACGATAGGGCGAATTCTCCCTGTTTTTCTGTAAATCCTTAAAGGCAAAAAAGTCCCGCCCCGTGTGATTGAACACGCCGTCCAGGATTACATGGATACCGGCAGCGTGACATTTTTCCACAAACTCCTTCAGATCATCATTCGTCCCCAGTCGGGAATCCACCTTCTTGTAATCCGTGGTGTCATACCCGTGCGACCCGGACTCAAAAAGAGGACCGATATACAGAGCATTGAAATGCAAATGCTTCAAATGATCGATCCACGAATCCAGTTCCTTCAGCCTCGATACCGGCTCTCCGTAATCGTTGGTCGCCGGCGCTCCCAAAAGTCCCAAAGGATATATATGATAAAACCTTGCTTCTTCATACCATGTCATAATTCCGGCGCCTCCCACGCCTCTGCATCACCGGCTCCGGCCGGTTCCTTGTCATACACCTCATCCTCTTCGTATTCATCCGCGTCAACGGCTCCGGACGGCGGCTTGTCATAGATCTCGTCACTGTCTTCCGTCAGCAACGCTGCCATCTCCTCCTCGGAAAGCTCGCGTGGTTCACCGTTCTCATCGAGTTCACCCTCGAACTCCTCGCCGGTCTCATCATTCTCACCCTCGAACTCCTCGTCCTCCGCCATCTCCTCCGCCGTGGTATCCACCACATCCGTGAAGATCACAACCGGCTTTTCCACCCGGTACTGATAAAACTTGATGATGTTCCCGCTGACCGGGGCAATCGGGATAGACGTAGTGAGAGCATAGTTTCTCTCATACGGAAGATTGTAGTAAAACATGTCGTTCTTCCCGACATGCGTATCGTATGAAAGCAGCTCCTTGGAGAACAAACTCATCGCCGTCTGTGCGTCCACTCGTGTTTCCTCCGATCCTATCCCAACATATTGTTACCATTCCTCATTATAATATACAATCTGTTCTCTTGCAAGTAAAAAATGAGCCGAGCGGCTCATTTTTTCTTGATGTTCTTTTTGGTAAGCGTTGCTTCGAATTGCTCCAGCAACGATTTCTGTTCTTTGTTGAGATTGGTGGGTACATCGACGATGACATCCACATAGTGGTTACCGCGGACATTTTTGTTCCGAAGCGTCGGAACTCCCTTGCCGCGAAGCCGGATCCTGGTACCGGACTGGGTACCGGGTTTGACCGTGTAGGCCACTTCTCCGTCGATGGTGGGGATGATCACTTCACCGCCCAGTGCTGCTCTCGGAAAACTGATATGATACAGGGAATAGATGTCGATGTCGTGCCGTTCGAATTCCGGATGGCGGTCAACATATACCTCCACCAGAAGATCGCCTCTGGCACCCCCGTTTTTCCCGGGTTCTCCTTTTCCACGCAACCGCACACTCTGACCGTGATCGATTCCGGCAGGGATGGTCACCGACAGTTTTTCATGCTTCGTGACATAGCCGGAGCCTTTACAGGTCGGACATTTATCCCGGATGATCTTTCCGGTTCCCGAACAGGAGTGACAGGGGGATACGTTCTGCACCATACCGAACAGCGATTGCTGGGTATGTACCACCTGGCCGCTTCCGCCGCACTGACCGCAGGTGATAGGCTGGGTCCCGGGCTTACAGCCGTTGCCGCCGCATTTTTTACACTCGATCTTGGAGGGGATCTCCACTTCCTTCTCGGTTCCGAAACATGCTTCCTCGAAGGAAATCCTCACCTGGGTGCGTAAGTTGGCACCGCGCTGCGGCGCATTGGGATCCGAAGACCGTCTCGACCGGCCGAATCCGCCGCCGAAAAGATCTCCGAAGATATCTCCGAAGCTGCCGAAGATATCATCCATGTTCATGTTGAACCCACCGCCACCGGAACCGCCGTCAAAGGCTGCGTGACCGAACTGATCATACTGACGTCTCTTATCCGGATCACTGAGGACAGCATAGGCTTCGGAGGCCTCTTTAAATTTGGCCTCCGCTTCCTTGTCCCCGGGATTGGTATCCGGGTGGTATTTTTTGGCGAGCACACGATAGGCTTTCTTCAGTGCCGCGTCGTCGGCATTTTTGTCGACGCCGAGCACTTCATAATAATCCCTTTTGTCTGCCATTTCTTTTCACTCCTTAGACTTCTCTGAAGTCGGCATCCACCACGTCATCATCACCTGCGGAACCCGAATTCGAATCCGGTGCCGGGCCTGCCTGACCGCCCATGTTACCCATATCCGGGCCGGCGCCCCCGGCCTGTCCCTGCATCTGCTCGTACATCTTGGAGAAGACTGCCTGAGAGCTGTTCATCAGGGATTCCTTCGCTGCCTTCAACTCATCGATATCCGAATCGGACATATTCTCCGCGGTGGTCCGCTCGAGGATAGCCTTGACTTTGTCGATCTCTGCCTGCACCTTGTCCTTCTCGGACTGATCAACCTTGTCTCCTACCTCGTTCAGAGCCTTCTCGGTCTGGAATACCATCGAATCTGCTTCGTTGCGGGTGTCGATGCCTTCCTTTCTCTTCTTATCCTGAGCTTCGAATTCCGCTGCTTCCTTGACCGCCTTATCGATTTCTTCGTCGCTCATGTTGGAGCCTGCCGTAATGGTGATGTGCTGCTCCTTTCCTGTTCCCAAGTCCTTGGCGGATACATTAACGATACCGTTGGCATCGATATCGAACGTAACCTCGATCTGCGGGGTTCCTCTCATCGCCGGCGGGATGCCGTCGAGACGGAACTGTCCCAGAGATTTATTGTCCTTTGCGAACTGTCTTTCTCCCTGAAGCACGTTGATGTCCACCGCCGTCTGATTATCCGCCGCCGTGGAGAACACCTGGCTCTTCTTGGTAGGAATGGTGGTATT
>JAFYBS010000216.1 GCA_017540125.1 Eubacterium sp. | reverse complement strand
TTCCAGCGGCGGGTGCGGGATATCATCGGCATCCAGGATTGCCAGACCATACGCCAACGCGATGCCGTCGTCACCGCCCAGCGTTGTCCCCTCCGCCGTCACGGTCTCGCCGTCCGTAACAAGCTTCAGCCCTTCCTTCTCCATATCGATGGTACAGTCCGGTGTTTTCTCACTGACCATATCCATATGCCCCTGCAGGATCACCGTCGGCCGGTCCTCATAACCGGCGCTCGCAGGACACGTAATGATAACATTCCCCATCTCATCCTGCGTAACCGGCAGCTCCCTATCCTTAGCAAAGTTCACCAGGTAGTCCGATATAGCGCGTATATTTCCGGAGCCGTGAGGGATCGCTGCGATTTCCTCAAACCAGTGGAAAACTGCCTTTGGTTCCAAATTTGCTAGTACGCCCATTGTTATACCTCCTGCACTATTTCAAGCTGACTTTTACCATGGTTACTGCGGAGCGGCGTTTGCAATGATTTCAGATCAGCGCTTCAGACGCGCTGACTGAAATCATTGTCAAACATCAGCGCTCCGCGTACCATTGTTATAAATCCTTATGATGAAAGCTTTTAACTCCGTTTGCGTAGTCACCGACAATCTGTCCATGTCCATACAGCTTATACTTATAGGTGGTTAAGCCATCGAGCCCTACCGGCCCGCGCGCATGAATCTTACCGGTGCTGATGCCCACCTCGGCACCGAACCCATAACGGAACCCATCGGAAAACCTCGTCGAGCAGTTATGATATACTCCGGCAGAATCCACCATCTGCATAAAGCGTTCCGCATTTTTATCGTTGTTGGTCAGAATAGAATCCGTATGATGAGAGCCGTGGGTGTTGATGTGACGGATTGCCTCCTCCACATCCTCGACCAGACGAACCCCTACCGTCAGCGCCAGATACTCGGTATCAAAATCCTCCTCGGTGATGGTCTCCTTCTCTCCGGAACCGGATTCCCCGATCATGGAGATAACCTCCTTCGTTCCGCGGATTTTGACATGCTCTTCGGCGAGTGCCTCTGCCAGCTTCGGCAGGAAATCCTTCGCGATATTTTTATGGATCAGAAGCGTCTCCACCGCATTGCAGGCAGCCGTATACTGGATTTTGGCATCCACGATGATCCGGATAGCCTGCTCCCTGTCGCAATCCTCATCCACAAAGATATGACAGATTCCATCCGCATGTCCCATGACGGGTATTTTCGTATTGTCCATGATATGGCGGACAAACGCGTTGGACCCGCGCGGGATGATCAAATCCACATACCGGTCACAGGCAAGCAATTCATCGATCTCGTCATGCGTCTCCGCCTGTGCCAGACATCCCTCCGGAAGCCCTGCCCGAACCGCACTCTCGTGAATCAGCCGGAACAAAATCCGGTTGGTATTCGTCGTCTCCTTCCCACCCTTGAGAAGCGCGCAGTTTCCGCTCTTGATACAAAGCGACGCGATCTGAACCAGCGCATCCGGTCTGGCTTCAAAAATCACTCCGATCACACCGATGGGACAGGTGATCCGCTCCAGCCGCAGTCCCTCATCCAGCTCGCGATTCAGCGTCACACGTCCCAACGGATCCGGCAACTCCCGCAGCATATCCAGCCCCTCACAAACATCCCGGAGCTTGTTCTCATCAAACTTCAGCCGCTTCACCACTGCCTCAGCGATACCGGCTTCATCCGCCGCCGCCAGATCCTTCTTATTCTCCTCAAAAATATCCGCAGCATTCGCCTGCAGACCCTCCCTAATCTCAATTAATGCCTTATTCCTAATCTCAACCGAAGATGCTGCCATAGCTGCCGCATCGGTTTTCATTCGCCTAGCCAATTCCTCTATTGTTGCCATATCGTTTCTCCTCTCATATCAGTTAGACACCTACTTAAAGCACAATCGCTTCGAGCCACTTACTCATCCTGTCAAACATCGGCGCTCCTCGTACCATTGTCAAATTTCTTTTTTTCAAATTTCTTTTTGACAGGCCCGATAATCGCCCTGGCGACAATCCCGTAAACGATGCCCAGAAGCGCCCCCACCAACACATCCGTCGGATAATGCACACCCAGATACAGACGGGAGAACGCCAGCAACACAGCCAACACGACGAACAACACACTGACGATGATCGCCTTTTTCTTCTCCATGATCCACGGCAGCGTCAGACAAAGAACCGTTGCCAAAGCAAAAACCACCGATGCATGCCCCGACGGAAAAGAAGTATCCGACGGAATATTACCCAGCGGCTCTATATCCGGATTCACCTCGTACGGTCGATCCCGGAAAAACAGATTTTTGATGACAAGGTTTGTAAAAATCCCCGATAAAGCCAGAGACACCCCCATCGTAAATCCGACCCATCTCGTTTTCTTCCAGATCATCATCAGCAATGTCAGAACGATCCAACATGCTCCCCCATAATCCCCGAGAAAAGACAGCCACTTCATAATCGGAGTCAGCCAATCAAAGCGTACATATTCCTGCAAAAACAGCAAAAACGATTCTTCCATAAAACTCACCCATTCTCCCTTTCTAAAGATCGATTCATAATCCATTCCGATGTTACAATCGTCACCGGATAATCCTTTTTCCCGACGGTTATCTGTGTTATCGTAGCATCTGCGCTGTAAATCCCTTCGCTGACGAAGGAAAGCTTGTCCGGATTCCGACCGTCCTGCAACATGTCGATCGCATTGGAAACCTTCGACCCGAACATCGGATAACACTCTCCGATACAGGCAATCTTCCCCTCCCAGAGCTTCTGCATCGCGTCGGTGTTAACACCGTCAAAAGAAACCACCATGATATCGCCGTTCAGGACATTTTTCCCGACCTTCCTGCCCGATGCCTCGATGGCCTCGATCGCGCCCAACGCCATGTTGTCATTCTCACTGTAGATGACATTGACGTCCTTGTGCTCATTCAGGATTTTGGTCGTAACCTCTTTTCCTTTGGCCTGCGTGAAATCTCCGTCCTCGGTCGCCACCACTTTCCAGTGATTCCTTCTCGCCGCCACGGACAATCCTTCACTCCGACCGATCTGCGCGGACGCCCCCGGTGTCCCCTGCAGATGTCCGATCCGCAGTCGGGACGGACTGATTTTCTTTTTCTTGAAGTACTGCTCCATCCAGGCCGTCACCTTGTCCGCCTCCAGACGGAAATTGGAGCCAATCCAGCAGGTATAGAGGGACTGATCTTTCACCGCGATGTTCCGGTCAACCAGAATGACGGGAATCTTTGCCTTCTTCGCTTCGGAAAGAACATTCTCCCAGCCCACCTCCGTCACAGGCGCCAACACGATGTAATCCACTCCCTGTTGGATGAAACGCCGGATTGCCATCGCCTGATTGGATTGTTTCTGTTGAGCATCCTCAAAAAACAGCTGATATCCAGCCTCTCTCGTTAGCGTGGACTGAATGGATTCCGAATTCGCAACCCGCCAGTCCGATTCGGCACCCAGCTGGGAAAACCCGACCCGAATCAGGTCCTTATGAACGCCAACATCCCCTGCCTCCTCGACCGTCGAGGAAGCAGGGGTGCAACTGACAAGTATTAAACACAGGGTCAGGAGGCAACTGATGAATCCTCCGCATCTATTCTTCATAGAACCTATTGTAACATAGTTCTCAGAAAAATGCAACGTCAACCTTTGGCTGAACGACCCTTAAATGCCATCACGACGGACTGGATGATCAGGAACAGGCACAGCATTCCCGCTGTCGTAATTCCTGTCCACCAAGCCTCACCGAGACCGGCAGAAGCCACGATATTTTTGATGGTACCCAGAGAGAGTACACCGCAAAATGTTCCCAATATGTTTCCGACACCACCGGTCAGCATCGTACCACCGATGATCGAGCAGGCGATGGCATCCATCTCCATGCCCATCGCGTGGGATGGTGAACCGGACCCGACATGGACAAAATACACAAATCCACCGATACCGGCCAGCACCGAACAGAGAACGTGGGATACAAAACGGGTGCGCTTTACATTGACACCCAGCATCAATGCCGAATTGGCATTTCCGCCTACCGCATAGAAATTTCGTCCAAGCTTGCTCCAACGCAGAAGAACGAACATCAGGATTACCAGCGCAATTGCCACCAGTACTCCGACTTCCACATAGGCATCCACATAGATTCCCTTGCGGTTCGTACGTCCCAGGAAAGGAACAATCACATGCGTATCCTTGAGTCCTACAAAGCCTTCATGTGCTACGTTGAAAGGCTCTTTGCTGACGATGGTCGTCATACCTCTGGCAAAGAACATACCGGCCAGCGATACGATGAAGGGCTGGATCTCCAGATAGGCTACCAGATATCCCTGTACCAGTCCGAATGCCAGACCGATACCGATTGCCAGCAGGATAGAAACGATCAGGTTACCTCCCTGCTTGTCCAGGTATACGGCACAGCTCATGGATACCAGCGCTGCCACACCTCCGACCGAGATATCGATTCCCCCGGTGATCATCACGATGGACATACCCAGTGCTGCGATGATCAAAGCCGCATTATCATTCAGGATGTTGAAAAATGTCTGCGCTGAGAGGAAGCCTCCGCCCTGGAAGACGATCGCTCCCACATACATCAGGACAAAGATCACAATCGTGATCGTCAACAGCAGGTTGGACTCATTCATCCGTCCCAGCCTGGCAAAAAAGGATGTTTTTTTTGCTGCTTCCATGTTATGCCACCTCCTTTGCCACAGCCCGTTTTTTCTTGACCGCATCGATCTTCGTACGGACAGCCGGCGCGCTCATCACCACGAGGATGATAACCACGACAGCCTTGAAGGCCGGAAGTGCCGAGGAATCCACATGGAACGCATACAGCGTTGTAGTCAGGAACTGTATGACATAGGCCCCCAGAATCGAAGCCCCCATGCTGAATTTACCGCCTCCCAGTGAGTTACCGCCCAGAGCCACCGCCAGGATGGCGTCCATCTCGATATCCTTCGCGATAACCGAGTAGTTGATATCGCCGTTCCGGCTGACCTTGATGAACCCGGCCACTGCCACGCATACACCCAGGATCACGAAAGTCAGGAACTTGATAAACTGCGGATTCAATCCGTTCAGTCGTGAAGACGATGAATTGATACCTACCGCCTGAACATACAAACCGATGTTGGTAAACTTCATAAACAGGAACATCACGATCACACAGGCGATAGCGATGATAAATGGTGTTGGTATCGGAATCCCCGGTATGTACCCACCAAACACCTTGAACGAAGCATCGTTCACCTTCGGCAGCGTTCCTCCGTTGATCCAGGAAGCGATGGAACGTCCTCCCGTAAAGAGAATCAGCGTCGCTACCATCGGCGGGATTTTGAAAATGGAAACCAAAATACCGTTAAAAGCACCGAAGAACATGGAAACCAAAACCGCTACCAGGAAAGCAACGATGATCGGTGCCTGCATCTCATCATAATTCGGATTGTCCGGATTTCCACACAGGATTCGCAGTGTCACAGAACCGGCAATCGCCATCGTCGCGCCTACCGAAATATCCTGTCCGCCGGAAGCCGCCGTCACCAGTGTCATACCGATGGCAAGAATCGCCACCTCGGAACCGAAGTTCAAAATCGAAATCAGACTTCCCGACAACACGTTGTCACCGGCCGCGTTCTCTCCCATCGTAATGGCAAAGAACGAAGGGTCATGGATCAGGTTGATAATCACAAGGATCAACAGCGCTGCTATGGGAATAAATATCTGATTGCTTGTAATCTTCTTTACTACACTCATGATTATTTATCACCTCCTGCAATTGCGCTCATGATACCACTCTGTGTCAACTCCTCACCGGTCAGCTCACCAACCTGCTTTCCGTCACGCATAACCACCAGTCGGGAACAGGTCCGGAGCATCTCGTCAGTCTCGGAGGAAATAAAGGTAATGCTCATTCCTTCCGAAGCCAGTTTCAACACCAATTTCTGAATATCCACCTTGGTTCCGACATCGATACCGCGGGTCGGCTCGTCCAGAATCAGGTATTCCGGATGAGTCAGAAGCCAGCGTCCCAGAATAACCTTCTGCTGGTTACCACCGGACAGGGATTTGATCGGTGTATCCGCCGATGCTGTTTTGATATCCAGAAGCTTGATATACTCCTCTGCAAACTCCTGTGCCTGCTTGTGTGAGAAAGGTCTGAAAAATCCCTTCATCACCTGCAGCGCCAGGATGATGTTATCTCTTACCGAAAGATCTCCGACGATTCCGTCTATCTTTCGATCCTCCGGAAGATAAGCGATACCGTTCTTCATAGCCTGGATCGGCTTTTTGATCTTGATTTCTTTTCCGTTCTTCTTTACGGTTCCGCCGAGAACACGGTCAGCACCGAAGATGGCACGAACCGATTCGCTTCGTCCGGATCCGAGAAGACCGGTAAATCCGTTAACCTCTCCCTTCTTGATATGGAAATCAAAAGGCTTGATACCGGCGGTACTTTCCAGGTTCTTCGCCTCATATACAACCTGATCCGCATCGGCGCCGGAATAGGTCTCGGCATCTCCCTTGATATCCGCCATATCATCCATCTCCTTACCAAGCATTTTGGCAACGAGCTGAACACGTGGCAGATCCTCGATGACATACTCTCCGACAAGCTGTCCGTCACGAAGGACTGTGATCTTGTCGCAAACCTCGTAAACCTGCTCCAAAAAGTGCGTAACAAAGATGATTCCGACACCCTTTGCCTTCAGATTCCTCATCAATCCGAAGAGCTTCTCAACCTCGCTCTCATCCAGCGAAGATGTCGGCTCATCCAAAATCAGAACCTTACAATCCATATCCACGGCACGGGCGATAGCCACCATCTGCTGAACAGCCAGCGAACAGGATCCCAGCTGCTGTGTACTCTTGGCCGGGATGTCGAGTTCCTTCAGAATTTTGTCGGCATCCTGGTTACGTTTTTTCCACTTCACTGCTTTGCTCTTGTCCCGCCCGATATACATGTTCTCTGCCACCGAAAGGTTCGGGCACAGGGTGATCTCCTGATACACCGTACTGATTCCGAGGTTCTGTGCATCCTGCGGAGAATGGATTGAGGTGGCTCCCTCGACTCCATCCAGGAAAATCTCTCCGCCGTCCTTCCCGTACACGCCGGTCAATACCTTGATCAGAGTGGACTTACCGGCTCCGTTCTCACCCATCAACGCGTGGATCTCTCCTTTGCAGAGAGTAAAGTCCACGTTCTGAAGAGCCTTGACACCGGGAAAGGTTTTATGGATTCCACGCATCTCCAATACATGATTATCCTTCACGAAAGTTTCACCTCACTTATTTTAGTATGGAAAAGGCGCAGCGCATTATCTGCGCTGCGCCCACACATTTCTCTATGGATGTTTCCAGAATCAGATACCGTAAGTATCTACATCCTCCTGTGTGATGCTCTCAGCATCGAAGCCCTTCTCATCCATGATGATGGTCTTCTCAGAAAGGGTCTCACCATTTTCAAGCTTTTTGATTACATCGTCGATGTAGGAAGACTGGAACGGGTTGCACTGTCCGTCGTAGTTCCAGTTCTTAGCAAGCAGCTCCTCAAGAGCCCACTTGTTGCAGTCAAATCCCATAACGATGACATCTTTGCCAACACCGTGAGAAATGTTTGCTGCGTCAAGAGCTGCTACAGCACCCTTAGCCATGTCGTCGTTCTCAGCATAGATTACGTTGAA
>JAFYBS010000215.1 GCA_017540125.1 Eubacterium sp. | reverse complement strand
CGGCTCTATCTCTTCGAGTGGCATAAATGTCAGCATCTTTATACACTTGATGACATCGGCGTCGTCAACATTTCTCCAATACTGGAAGAACTCAAACGGGGAAGTCTTCTCGGCGTCAAGCCACACCGCACCCTTGGCGGTCTTGCCCATTTTCTTGCCCTCGGAGTTGAGGAGGAGATTGATGGTCATGGCGCACGCATTTTTCCCGAGCTTGCGCCGTATCAGCTCTGTTCCTGCGAGCATGTTCGACCACTGATCGTCACCGCCGAACTCGAGGTTGCAGCCGTAGTCCTGATACAGTCTGTAGAAATCATATGCCTGCATGATCATGTAGTTGAACTCGAGGAAGCTCAGTCCTTTCTCCATACGCTGCTTGTAGCACTCAGCGGTGAGCATCCTGTTTACAGTGAAGTGGACTCCCACTTCGCGCAGAAGCTCGATATAGTTCAGATCCATAAGCCAGTCTGCGTTGTTCACCATGATGGCCTTGTCATCACCGAACTCGATAAACTTGCTCATCTGCTTTTTGAAGCAATCGCAGTTGTGCGCGATATCCTCCTTCGTCAGCATCTGCCGGAGGTCCGAGCGTCCGGAGGGGTCCCCGATCATACCGGTCCCGCCGCCGATCAGCGCGATAGGCTTGTTCCCGGCCATCTGCAGACGCTTCATCAGGCACAGCGCCATAAAATGTCCCACATGCAAACTGTCTGCCGTCGGATCAAACCCGATATAAAACGTCGCCTTTCCGTTGTTGATGAGATCTTTGATTTCGTCCTCATCCGTTACCTGCGCGATCAACCCACGCGCAACCAATTCGTCGTAAATTGTCATTGTTCCTGTCTCCTATAACATATCATTACGAAATACTGAATTAATCAGCAACTTAAAGTCTACCACATCTGCTCAGAAAAAGCAAGGAATTGATTTACAGATAAAAGGTATTGTAACTGCCACTATCGATAATCAGTGCTTTGTTTAGATCATGATTCAATAATGCCCACTGTTGTGCCTGTATCTGGTCCACCAGCTTTTTATCGACCGTGATCTCTTCATAGATGTATTTATCTTTTTGGCGATCCGTCAACACTCCATCTTTATATTTATTCTTGTATTTTTCATCTCCGTATTTTGTTACATTCCCATAGTCATCATAATTTATATCTATGGTGTTATCCTCTTCGTATTCATCTCCGTCTTCATTATCATAATAATAAGAATATGTACGGATGGACGAGATCACACCGTTTTCATTGTATGTAAACTCCCTGTAATACTCATCATAAAACTTATCAGTTTTATCCTCCCGTATGATATGTCCTTCAGAATCATAAGTGAAAGTGGTTTTGAGTTTTATGTTCGCGTCCTCCGATACATCGTACCTTTTTGAACTTACATTCATTATCTCATCACCATTATACTTGATAGTAGCATCGGATCCATGGATATAGCGGGCATCGGTTTTTACTTCCTTGATTCTTTTTTCTGAATCATAATAATAATGACAGAAATCCCACCAGGCGCCACCTTCCATGCCGCTATGATTTCTCGTTTTCAGCAATCCGTTATCATAATACTCCAACTCAACATCCGCCTGATATTGCTCATTCGTATCTTTATCTTTGATTTTCTTCAGAACATACAGATTAACCTTTCCGCCGGAGGTTGCGGTCACTTCACGACCGTTGACAAGTAACGGCTTCGGTTCCGGGGTCGGTTCTTCTGTGGGCTCCGGTGTAGGCTCCGGAGTGACCTCCGGTGTTGATGTCGGTGCTTCCGATGTAGCTGCATTCTCTCCACCGGATGGGTTCTGCCCTGTGCCACCGGTGTTCTCCGAGCCACCTGCCGGCTGCTCCGCCACGGGGACAGTCTCTCTGCTCCCGCCGGAGGAACCGTTGATGACGAAGATCAATACCACTATCAATGCAACGGCAACTACGCTGAGTCCCACCGGCAAACCAATCTTAAGTGCCTTTGGAACGGAAGACTTTTCTCTTTCCGTTGTGCTGTTCATCGGATTCGGCGGTGGCGTAACACCCGCACGAAGACCGGCTCCGCATTTTTCACAAAAACGGGCTTCCTCTCTTACCGGACTACCGCATTTTGGACAAAACATAACCCTTCTCCTTACTTTTTAATATTAATACTCGCTGACAACACTAACATGACCTGTATACTTGTTGACTGAATAACTGCCTCGACAAATAATTCCCGACATCTCGTTATTACTATTCAGATGAAAAGTATAGACTTCAAAAAAGTATCCCTTCCTGTTTTTCTTTGTATACTCACAGTAAAAGCCTGTGGAAGAATCGGATATAATATCACGATTTTTAATACTCCACCATTTTTCCAGCTTCCTCCCGGCTTGCTTTTTGGTATATCTGACCGATGCCGCATCGGAGGTCGAGACAACCCCCGAAATGCTATCAAATTCCGGTGTAGATAATGGAATCATCAGTGATGCCATCATCATACAAACAACAACCACTCTTTTTAATCTGTTCATGTTTTTCCTCCTTATTTTTCTTCTTTTATATGTCAATAATTATCCGTACAGCTCCTTCGTCAGGTCCACGTATTTCACTCGTTTCATATTGACTTTCTTCAGATCCGATCTATCCACACCGGCCTTATTACATAAATCTCTTTCTGCCGTCTTATAAGCATTGCCTTCATCGTAGAAATCGATGGAGTCTATCATCTCATAGGTTCTATCATTTTCTGAATACCGTTCTATACTGAGATAACTCAGATTTTCTATACCTCCAGAGGATATAAAACACTCACCATCCTCTGTCATAGACTCTATCCATCCGGAAATCTTCAAATATTCATGATACGAACCGTTTTCCTTGATAAAAACCCTCCCTACCGAAGGTGTCCAATGAAAACTTACAAAATATGCCTCTGTCATACCACCTGTCGCACGAATACGCATCTTGTGAACAGAAAAACCTTCGGCATCAATTTCCCCGTCCTTTATTTGTTTTTTGCAGTATTTCAGGATGGCATCGAGATCATCAAACTCTTTATTATTCAAATATTTTGAAGATAATACGGGCTCCGGCGTAGGTTCCGGCGTGGGTGTGGGCTCCGGCGTGGGCGAAGAAGTGGGCGTGGGTTCCGGCGTTGCTGTCGGTGCTTCCGATGCAGCTGCGTTCTCTCCACCGGATGTGTTCTGCCCTGTGCCACCGGTGTTCTCCTGGCCACCTACCGGCTGCTCCGCCACGGGAACAGTCTCTCTGCTCTCGCCGGAGGAACCGTTGATGACAAAAATCAGCACCACGATCAAGGCAATGATGATCACACCCAGCCCCACTGATAGACCGATAACAATCGTAGGGCTTTTTTTCGCAACCGGGACATCCGTGTCCCGGCCAACCGATGAAAGCCCGGCTCCGCATTTTTCACAGAACCGGGCATCCTCTCTTACCGGACTACCGCATTTTGGACAAAACATACACCGAACCTCCCTTCTCACTCACAGAATCATATACCGCTTACCCGGAGAACGCAACATCCCTGAAATAGTATCCCGGTCCGCCATCGCCTGAACTATTGGTTTTCCCAAGCCGCTCACATGCAATCCATCCGGTGGTTCCGTAAACATCCACATAAAACCATGGTCTGCCATCGATATGCTGGATCTTCTTAAATACCACATCATCACCCGAATATATTTTGCCTATTTCTTCTCCATTGGGATTATCATAAATCGGTATCTTGCGCCTGGCTGTCAAGGTATCATCTTTATAATATCTTTCTGAAGTTAATTTACCTATAATCATTTTAACTGCCGGAGGATTCGGCACGAGCTCTCCGTCAGAGTACAAGTATTCCATTGTATACTCCGTTGAACCCGTAAATCCATTCTGAGAAAAATACTCTACCGTGACAGTATCATTTGTTATTTTTTTAATCTCACCAAACGTATCCTCATAGGGGTATTCACCACCGGAATAATCGGTTGACATTGACAGCAGTTCTCTCCACCTGGAATCATGATAACTAAAAATAAGCCGATCTCCCCATGCATCCTCACCTATATGGAATAAAGAAATCAGTGTAACATCCCTACTCATTTGCAGCAATTTTATTTCCGGGACTCCGATCACCTCTTCATTTTTACATACGGTCTTGTTATTTATCGTTATTATTACAATATTTATAGCATCTTTGCCTGTTTTTGAAGTTATTTTGATTGTATCAGCGACTCCATCACCGGTCAAATCATACTTACTGTACACCCTGTCAGTTTTCAATTTAATGATCTTCGGTTGTATTTCCTTTTCAGGAGCGGGGGTCGGTGTAGGTTCAGGCGTAGGCTCCGGAGTGACCTCCGGTGTTGATGTCGGTGCTTCCGATGTAGCTGCATTCTCCCCACCGGATGGGTTCTGCCCTGTGCCACCGGTGTTCTCCGAGCCACCTGCCGGCTGCTCCGCCACGGGGACAGTCTCTCTGTTCCCGCCGGAGGAACCGTTGATGACGAAGATCAATACCACTATCAATGCGACGGCAACTACGCTCAGTCCCACCGGCAAACCGATCTTCAGCGCAGTAGGAATCGATGACTTTTCTTCTGCCGTTGAGCTATTTATTGCATCCGACGAAAGATTAGCACCCGCACGAAGCCCGGCTCCGCATTTTTCACAGAACCGGGCATCCTCTCTTACCGGACTACCGCATTTTGGACAAAACATAAACCGAACCTCCCTCATTATTATTGGCATTGCCTACCCGTGGTTTTCACGATGTCTGTCCCGAAAAAAAGAATCCCTCATCACATCGGTAGTTTAGCATATCTCCACAGAAAAAGCAAGAAAAAACAAGGGCTCCGGCGGACTTGTTCGTATTACTATTTCTTAGTTTGCCCCCAGTAAAAATCGGAACGCAGGGATGACTTCAATCTCGGTATTTTCGATTTGGATAAGCTTGCTTTCATTATGTGTGATGATGATAAGTCGGGAAACACCATCAATTTTTCCGTAGGCTTTTTTTAAATTGGACACCTCCCTGTCGTAGGCATCTCCTTCGATGGAATAGGCAACCTGGATCAGTGTTCCGATCGAAGGTATGTAAAAGTCGATATCAATTCCGGTTTTTGATGATTTATAGTAATAAATTGTATCACCGAAATCCCGGAACAGTTTTATGGCGATGATGTTCTCAAGAAGTGTCGTATCTTTGTTGTACAGAAACAGATTCAATATTCCATTGTCTGAAAAATAATACTTAGGTGTAGTCTGTTTCTCCGAGAAGGATGAAACAAAGTTTTTTATATCAAAAATAAGATAGGCGTTCTTCAGATAATCAATATATCGTATCAGTGATTCTTTGCTGATGGATATTCCGATGTTTCCGAGAAGACCGATCAGTCTTGAATACGGAACTCCGGAGCAGAGGCTTTCGGAAATCTTTTTCACAAGGAGGTCCAA
This sequence comes from Eubacterium sp., assembly GCA_017540125.1. Classification (GTDB taxonomy): domain Bacteria; phylum Bacillota; class Clostridia; order Lachnospirales; family Lachnospiraceae; genus Eubacterium_F. The sequence continues at coordinate 6,550 of JAFYBS010000215.1, read as the reverse complement.
TGCCTTTTCATTTCGGATTCCGTTTCTGGCGACAACATCTCCCAGCAAAACCTTATGGTAAATGCCGGAGATATATTCACGCTTGTTATTGAACTTAAGTGATTCCGGCAAACCGCCGTTTTTCACGTAATCGTCGAATGCCGTCATGATTTTTGCGGCTTTTTTGGTTGTTTCAAGTGCGGTCTTTGTATGGTCAATATCCCTTGCATTTAGGTATTCGGAAAAGGAATAGGGTGTGATCTGTTTACTGATAAAGCGTCCGCCCAGCGTGGTCTCCATATCGTGTCCCAGCATTTTTGCATTGCTGCCTGTAATATATACCCGTTCTTTACTATCGGCCATACGTCTGGCAAACTTTTCCCACCCGTCTATGTTTTGTATCTCGTCAAAGAAAAAGAATCCGGGCTCATCACTCCATTCACTTTGAACGGAGAGAATATCGTTAAAGTCATCCTTTGTAAACTCGGACAATCGCTCGTCTTCAAAATTGATATAAATGATCCTCGACCAGTCAATACCATCCCGGATGAGTTTTTGAACGATGTGGTACAGCAGTGTCGATTTACCGGAACGGCGGAGCCCGACGATGATATAATTGGCGTTATCTTCCAATTGGATATCACGAGGGATGATTCTTTCGTTTTTTATTACCTCGTGCTGGTCACGTATTACCTGTTTTAGAATATCGTGATTCATGATTACCCCTCCCCGCTTGTGATTCAAAACTTAGTAACGGAATTATCGTAAGGTATAGTTTACCAAAAATCCGGAATTGTGTCAAGTATATATGACAATAATATAAAGGGAGCTCCGCGCACACACGGAGCCCCTTATGTTTGTAACTATTCACGGCCGCTCACTTTCAGGCCACCCGGATGGAGAAGGTCCGGACAACGGTCTTACTTGCATACTCTGCCGTGCCGGCAGCGGTGACGGAAACCTTGATAGAATAGGTTCCTCTTCCGGTGGTCTTTTTGATGGTGACCTTTCCGGAGCTCTTATTAATTACAAACCGTTTATCTCCGGATTTCTTTTTGAAGGAGAGGCTGCCTACCGCATTTTCGATCTTGAGAACCTTGCTTACAGGTAGCTTTACGGCTTTCTTTTTCAGTGTTTTTGCCTTGACCGTCGCTGTTTTTCCGGTGACCGCCAGAGGGTTCGGATACAGAGTAGGTACATCCGGTACCTGTGCTGCCGATACAGTAATCACAGTGGCCTCGGCTGAGGTAACCGTAACCGATCCGAGGGTAGCCGTCGCGCGTATGTTGGCTGTTCCTTCCGCTACGGCGGTAACATTTCCCTGTGCGTCCACGATAGCCACTGCAGGATTGTCCGAAGCGAAGGTAACCGTCGGTGTCTTGAGAATATTACCCTTATCACTCACACAGGTGGCAACTACTTTGGATGAGTCACCGACTGCCAGGGAGTCGCTGGCCGGTGTGATCCGTACGCTCTGGAGAACACCGGCATCGGTATCCCCCGTGTTTCCACCGGGCGTTCCATCGGAGCCGGAATCACCGGATGTCATCTTGATCACCGGGAAAGCGTAGCTACTGTCAAAAACCCACTCGGACAAAACCTTCTTCTTCTGATCCGTGTTGTATCTGGTGACCTCACTATTCAGCTTGTCCAGGAAGGTAGATGTGGTCATATCGGACTGCGGCATAGCAGCACAGTTTTTTGACTCGAATGTGTTGGTTCCGGAATAGGAAAGCTCACAGGTTTCCTGCGCCCAGTAGCACGAAGAAGCAACACCAGAGCATGATCCAACGCCTCCCACCAGGCCACCCTTCGAAGACCTGGCTTTCAAATCACTGAGATTAAAACAATTATATATCGATGTAGTCCCATCATCCAAGTAACCTACTATTCCGCCGGCATAAAGTCCCATACCCGTCACAGAAGATGAACTGCAACAGTTGCTTATGAAACACCCGGCAGATTCTCCGACTATTCCTCCTGCTGCTGCTGTCCCTGTTTCATTCCCTGAAACAATATTGTTATTTATGGAACAGCAATTTAATATCTGTCCGTAATGAATATAACCGCAAATTCCACCTGCATAATGTGTTGACTCTATAGAACTATCTAACACAAAGCAGTTGCTTATCGTTCCTCCGTAATTCCTAAATGGACCTACATAACCACTCGATTTTATCGTTGCTGATTTAATGATCAGATTTTTTACTTCTCCCAGTTTCCCGATATCCATAATACAATTTGAAGTAGTATTAATCCCGGAAATCGTATGTCCCTTTCCATCCAGCACCCCGTTAAAAAATTGCATTGAACTCGAAGAATAAATGTTATCTACCATATTGGCAGAAATATCGATATCCTGTGTGATCTCAACGAGCTTCCCGTCGAACGCACCATCCATTTCCAGATCCTTCAGGAACTGGTTGAACTCCGCCGCGTTGGTGATGGTCCGATACGGCTTTATCTTGGCTGCCTCCGCCGGCTTATCATAAACGCCGAGGAACGTGGACAGCACCAAAGCCAATACCAGCCCCATGCTCAATACTTTTCTGTTACGTTTCCCTGTTTTCATTTGTTTTTCCTCCATTTTCCGATTCTTTGTTTTTTCAATACTCATGGCGTTACCTCCCTGCATCATATGGCGGCATATACACCGCTGTTTTATCATTTACACTCATATGACGCACAGGGTTTCGTCATGGTTTTAAGAATTCAAATTTTTTTTCCATATCTCCTCCGGGCACTCACCGGTACAGATCTGTCACGAAAGCAAAGCTCTTATCAAACTTCTCCAGCGCCGCTGTCTTCGCCCGCATCGCAGCGTCTTTGTCATCGTAGATGCCGAACACCGTCGGCCCGCTGCCGCTCATCAAACTCCCCAGCGCTCCGTTCTGAAGCATAAACTCCTTGATCTCCGCGATCTCCGGATGAGCCGGGATCGTCACCGACTCCAGGATATTTCCCATATGCTCGCACAGATCCTTCAGCTTCCGGTTCTTCATATCCTCGATCATTCGGTCGATATCCGGATGCACCGTATTCTCATCCAGAACCAGATTCGAATAAATCTCCCGGGTCGACACATGGATCTTCGGCTTAACGATCAGGATGTTGCAGTTCGGCAGCTTCGGGATCGTCGACAGCTTCTCACCGATCCCCTCGGCCAGCGCCGTCCCCTTCATGATGCAGTAGGGGATATCCGCGCCGATCTTCACGGCACGCTTCATCAACTGCGAATTGCTCAGGTTCAGACCGTACATCTGGTTGATGGCGATCATCGTCGATGCCGCGTCCGTACTGCCGCCCGCCAGACCCGCTGCCACCGGGATCCGCTTTTCCAGATTGATCGTAAGCCCTCCGCCCGGCTCAAACTCCTTCAGAAGCAACTTGGCACACTTCGCGATCAGGTTGTTCTCATCCGTCGGAAGAAACTTGAGATTGGTGGTCAGTCTCACACCGGGATCCTTTTTCCGGGTCAGCGTAAGCCGATCAAAAAGCCGGATGCTCTGCATGATCATCCGCACCTCGTGGTAACCGTCCTCCCGCTCACCGACGACATCGAGTCCGATGTTGATCTTCGCAGGGGCGTTTATCCACATGGAATCAGTATTAGATTCCGAATCCGTCTTCCCGGTCAGTTCCCCTATCGTTTTCAAAGCCATAGTTTTACCCTCCTCACAGCATGAGGACCTGTCCCCTTCTCACACGGACAGGTTCAAAAACAGACTGCCATTACCTTCGACGTCTCGACCGGCCTCCCCGTTCAGACGAGCTCGTCCCCCGGGCGGCCTTCTCATTTTTCTTGCTCTTTCGATATCGCTTGGTCCGACTTCGGTTTTCCTTCACATGAAGCAGTACCGGCAGGAATAAAAATATACCGACACCCACCAGGATCACAACCACGACGATGATGATCACCATCATCCACGGAAACGGCTCCTCCGTCGCCTTCTCCACCGCGTCGTCAAACCACTGTTTCATATTGATACTGTCCGACAGGGTCGGTGTTCCCCGATTCTCATAGTAGATATCCGTACCGCCCACCTCGGTATCATGGTAAGAATAATGAATTCTTCCGATGACCCGCTTTCCGTTTTCATCGTGGGTTTCGTTCGGATAATACTCCACGGTTTTTTCGGCATCCTCCAGCTTTTTCCCTTTCGGAAGCAGGATGCCCGCATTTTTCTCGACATAGAGCGAACTGGTTTCCGTGTTGAAAAATGGACTGAACGCGGTAAATAACCGTTCCGTATTGATGGAGCTGATCTCATCGTCGGTGATCTTCACCCGCCGGAAGTTGTCAAATCCGTAATTCAGCAGTTTCGTCGTATCCGTATACTGGTTGTCGTCCAGATAGGGCGGATTCGGATTCCGCATGATAACGGAAAGCAGTGTCATGCCCTTTTTCTTCGCGTAGGTCACCAGCGTGTAGAGACACTGGGACGTGTATCCGGTCTTTCCCCCGACACAGTATTTGTACTCATACTGGGGATAATTCAGGGGAAGCAGCATACCGTGGTGATTGTGAAGCGTATATCCCGCTTTTCTTTTGTTGGTCTTCGGGAGTTTGTACCACTTCGTTCCGGTGATCTCGGCAAACTCCTCGTTTCGATAAGCAGCTCTGGCGATCAAAGCCATATCATGTGTTGTTGTGTAGTGATTTTTCTGCCAGAGTCCGTTGGTGTTGTTGAAATGTGTCCCGGTACATCCCAGCTCCTTCGCCCTTTTGTTCATCATCTTGACGAAGGTTTTGATGTCTCCGGCCACATGCTCCGCGACACCGTTGCAGACCTCGTTCGCCGACATCAGCATGATGGCGTACAGACTTTCCTTCATCGTCAGCTGTTCTCCGGGGACGATTTCGATATTGCTGGCCCCCTGGTTCTGGATCAGGTCTACGGCATTCTGCGAGAACGTCACGATCTCATCCATGGAGGAGTTTTCCAACGCGATCAACGTCGTCATGATCTTGGTGATACTCGCCGGATAGAGTCTCCGGTTGATGTTCTTCTCATAAAGAACAGCACCGGACTGAACATCCATCACGATACCACCCACGGACGCGATGCTCGGCGGATCCGTAGCGGCAAATCCCGTGAGATCGCCAAACTCGTCAATCTTGTCAACCAGTCCTCCGGTGGATGTGGTTTCCGTTTCGGAATCCTCTGTATCATCTACCGCAGCCTCGGTATCTCCGGCTTCCTGCGTGGTCTCCGGCCCCTCGGATTCCGGTTCGGCATAGGCCACCGGCGCGTAAAAACCGGACACCAGCAGAAGTCCGACCATCCCGAAAATCGCTAACTTTTTTCTCATCTTTTCACTCTTGAAACCTTTCCTGTAAAAATAATTTCTATAACAATCAGATCCGTTTAAACCTGACTTTTTTACCGATACCGGATTTTTGTATCATTGCCACAGTGGCGTTGAACTGCTTTTTACTTCCCTTAATCCGGATGGTGGCTTTCGCGGCAATTCCATCGAAGGCTTTTTTGCCGACTTTTGTGAGCTTCGCCGATTGAATCGTAATCGTTTTTAATTTCGCGTCACCATCAAAAGCTTTGGCTCCGATCGACTTCACATTTTTGCCGAGCGTTGCGGATGTGAGTTTGGTGTTTTTGGAAAAAGCACCCGCTCCGATGGTTTTTACATTACTGCCGGTATTGGCAGAGGTTAGCTTGTCATTACCCTTGAACGCGTTTTTCGCTATCGATGTCACCTTGTAGGTCGTGTCATTGACCTTGATAGTTTGCGGTACAACGAGGTTTTCTTTCTTGGAATCCGTAATCTGCCGCTGCAGGGCGATCTCCTTCTCACCGGTCACCTGATAGGTTTGGACTACGGTCCTTTCTGTTTTCTTGTCCACCTTTACGATCGTTGATTTGCCCTCGTTCGGCTGGGTCAGTGTTACCTTGGCAAAATCACCGTTAGCCTCCGTCTTGATTTCCGTCACGGTCTTGCCGCCGGCTCCGTCATCAACTACTTTTTTCTCCTCCGATGATCCATCCACATACTCCCTCTTCACCGTGGTAGCAGTCGCGCCGTCGCTCCAAGTCTCGGTCGTTGTCGTTACGGTAACGGCATTGCCGGATTTATCGGTTTCGGTTTCGGTCTTCACTTCCTGTGTCAGCGGCGAAGCCGTCGGTGCCTCGGTCACGCCCGGAAGCATCGTTGCCGTCGGAGCCTGCGTACCAGATGGTACCTCCGTCGTAACCGGAGCAGTCGGTGTCGCAACCGGAGTCGTCGGTACCGGCGGAAGCGTTCCGGCCGGTGTTGCAGTCGGTGCGAGCGTCGGAGCAATTGTCGGGGCGAGCGTCGGCGTAATTGTCGGGGTAGCCGAAGGTGCGGGTGATCCTGAAGCAGACGGATCCGCCGGTGTTTCACCGCCTTCTCCGCCACCACCGGAGCCACTTCCACTACCGGAGCCACTGCCGGAGCCGGAGCCGCTGCCACTACCGGAACCACTGCCGGAGCCGGAGCCGCTGCCACTACCGGAACCACTGCCACTGCCGGAGCCACTGCCGGAGCCGGAGCCGCTGCCACTACCGGAACCACTGCCACTGCCGGAGCCACT
>JAFYBS010000214.1 GCA_017540125.1 Eubacterium sp. | reverse complement strand
GTGAAGACTATGGAGGTTCACTCCGGATTAACCGGGTTGATAGCGGAGGAGACCAATGTGGTTTCGGATAAGTCGATATCGCAGTATGATGCGATGTGGATTTCGTCGCTGTGCGATTCGACTGTGAAGGGTAAACCGGATATAGAGCTTGTAGATATGACTTCACGCTTTCGCACCATCGATGAGGTGATGGAGGTGACGACAAAGCCTATCATTTTTGATGGGGATACGGGCGGTCTGACGGAGCACTTCGTCTATACCGTTCGTACTCTCGAGAGAATGGGAGTGTCAGCAGTCATCATCGAAGATAAGGTGGGACTGAAGAAAAACAGCCTGTATGGCACGGATGTGGAGCAGACGCAGGCGGCTATTCCGGATTTCTGTGAGAAACTGAAGGCGGGGAAGGATGCCCAGCTTTCGGATGATTTTATGATCATCGCTCGGATTGAGAGTCTGATCCTCGAGCAGGGGATGGAGGATGCGCTGGAGCGGGCGAGAGCCTATGTAGGGGCCGGAGCGGATGGGATCATGATCCACAGCCGTCGGAAGGAGCCGGATGAGATCCTGGAGTTCTGTGACCGGTTTCGTGCGGAGGATAAGGATACGCCGTTGGTGGTGGTTCCGTCGTCCTTCAACACCGTGACAGAGGATGAATTGGCTTCGCATGGCATCAATATCGTTATCTATGCCAATCAGCTTCTCCGGGCCGCGTTCCCGGCGATGCAGAAGGTGGCAAGGAGCATTCTGAAGTATCATCGGTCCTATGAATCGGAAGAGGAGTTGATGTCCATCAAGGAGATTTTGCGGCTGATTGATCAGCTGTAGGAATTGTGCGTATGAGAGGGGAGTTAATTATTATGGTAAAGGTTGATGGACTGTCAGATAGAGTTAACAGAGAAATACGTGGATGTGCCGAAAAGTATGGCGTCCAAAAGATTGTTCTGTTTGGATCCAGAGCCAGGAATACACACACAGAGAGAAGTGATATAGATATCGCTGTATATGGTGGTGATTATGATGGGTTCTACTGGGATATCAAGGAAAACATGCATTCACTTTTGATGTTCGATATTGTTAATATGGATTCGGGTGTGTCAGAGGACTTGAAAAAGGAAATAGATAAGGATGGAGTTGTGATTTATGAAAAAGATTGATAATTTCAAAAACAGCCTGGAAGTCCTGAAAAGCGCAGATTATGATATGGTCACTACAGATGAGATTTACAGAACCGGAGTTATCGGTCAGTTCAATCTTACTTTTGAATTGGCGTGGAAGGCGCTTCAGCAGGTCATGCGTGATCATGGTGTTGAGGGGGCGGAGACCGGGTCACCGAGGGAGATTCTTCAGCTTGGATATAAAGTCGGGTTTGTCGATGACGAGACAATGTGGTTGACGATGCTGAAGAAGAGAAATCAGGCTGCGCATGAGTATGATGAGGATGAACTGGAGGAGGTTATTCTGCTTATCAGGGATAGTTTTACTGGGACGTTTGAGAAACTGTTGAGGGTACTGGAGGAGAAGGACGGCGAGTGAGCGGACAGGGTCGGCATTAGCGGAGAAACGATACTATGAGATTAATGCTTTACGAGTGGGATGCCTTTATGCAGACGGATATGGAGGATGTCCTGCGACGGATGAATATCGATTATCGGGTGTTCTGGTATCCGTTTATCCCGAAGCTGACGGATGAGGATGCTTATTTTGAGAAGCATTTTTGTGAGGCATTGGCGGCGGGAGAGTACGATGCTGTGTTTTCTTTCAACTTCAAATCCGTAGTGGCGAAGTGCTGCGATCGTATGCATGTTCCCTATATGGCATGGGTGTTTGATTCACCTTTCGGAATATCGGAGCGGGAGGATATCCTGCGGCTGCCGATGAACCATATTTTTATTTTTGACCGGTATGTGTATCGGCAGTTGAAGGCGCGGGGGATCGATACCGTGTATCACCTTCCGCTGGCGGTGAATCTGGAGAGACTGGATCAGATACGTCTTTCGGATTCTGACAGAAAGAAGTTTGGTGCGGATGTGTCTTTCGTCGGCACGCTGTATCCGTCTACTTTTGGTGGGTTTCGCGCGCGACTTCCCGAGTATGAGCTGGGGCAGGTGGAGAGTGTGATCGGCGCCACGATGAAGATCTACGGTGGGTATTTTCTGGATCGTTTTACGGAGGGAGATATGTGCCGGAGAATCCGTCGGGTGTTGGAGAATGAGGAGGGATACGACCGGATTTTTCATGAGAGTTTGCAGTCTATCCTTGCGAAAGAGGTGACCCGGAGGGAACGGTTGACGCTGTTGTATCTTCTGTCAATGGATCACCGGGTGGCTCTGTACTCAAATGCCAGTGAAGAGATGCTCGAGCGGGTGGATTTTCGTGGGGTGATCAGCAGCTTTGATGAGGTGTATCGTGTCTACAAGGCCAGCAAGATCAACCTGAATATCTCGTTTAAAAGGATTGTTGAGGGAATGCCCCTGCGTGTGATGGATATCATGGGTGCGGGGGGATTTTTACTGTCAAACTATCAGCCGGAGCTGGTGGAGGAGTTCGAGCCCGGTGTGGATCTCGTGGTATATGAGAGTATCGAGGAGGCCGTGGCGCTGGCGAAGTATTATCTGGAGCATGAGGAGGAGAGAAAGGAAATCGCGGCACATGGTCACGAGAAGATGAAACGGTATACTTTTGAAAAGCAGCTGGAGAAGATGTTTGCCGTTGTGTTTTCCGAGAAGAATGGTGTCGATGTTTTAGCGGATGAGGGCGGTTTGGCTGCGGAGAGTGATTTGATTGCTGAGGATAGTACGGTTGCAGAGGACGAAGCATTTTTAGATGGTCTGACGGCAGGGATGAAGGAGTATACGAAGGGGTATCTGGCGCAGTTGATCCGTGTATGGCAGGTGATCGGTGATCCGGCAATTCTGACGGAGACTTTGACGGATGATGTGGTGGAAGAGGCGATTCGTGTTTGGGGCGAGCCGGAGGGATTGACGGAGAATCCGTATGAACGGATGCTGTATGTGGCGGAAGAGATTGAAAGACGGTCTG
>JAFYBS010000022.1 GCA_017540125.1 Eubacterium sp. | reverse complement strand
TGTAGAGGCAGGTACTCTGCATCTGAACGACGAGGTAGAGATCGTAGGAATCAAGGAAGAGACCAAGAAGACCGTCGTAACCGGTATCGAGATGTTCCACAAAGAGCTGGATGAGGCTCAGGCCGGAGACAACGCCGGAGTACTTCTTCGTGGTATCCAGAAAAATGAGATCGAGCGTGGACAGGTTCTGGCTAAGCCGGGAACACTGACCTGCCACACCAAGTTTACTGCTCAGGTATACGTCCTGACTGCAGAGGAGGGTGGACGTCATACTCCGTTCTTCGCAAACTATCGTCCGCAGTTCTACTTCCGTACCACCGACGTTACCGGTGTGGTAAGTGACTTGAAGGACAACGACGGAAATGCAGCAGAGATGTGCATGCCGGGTGATAACGTAGAGATGACCATCGAGCTCATCCACCCGATCGCTATGGATCAGGGTCTTACCTTCGCTATCCGCGAGGGTGGTCGTACCGTAGGATCCGGTCGTGTGGCTAAGATCATCGAGTAATTTTGAATTGAAATGAATAATAAAACAGCCAAAAAACCTTGCGCAAGCGAGGTTTTTTGGTTATAATAGTGGTTATGAAAACGCAACGAATCCTATATCTGATTTATATCGCACTGGTCGTGGTGACGTTAGGCTACGGAATATGGAGTGTCGGAGACAGCGAGAACCGGACACGGGAGATGGTGCCTTTCTACGATAACTGGGAAACAGAGGATGGCCGCACCGTCAGTCTTTTTGATATGCCCGTGCTGAAGTCGGGAGAGAAGTTCACGCTGGAACAGGTAACTCCGGCCAGCGCGCATCCCGACGATGTCTGGAATCTGGTCAGTCGGAATATATATTTCAAAGTACGCGTCAACGGCGTGGAGATGTATCATTTTTATCCGGAGGAAAACCTCACCGGAAGAGGCTACGGAGATCGCATCCATCACATCGTATCGGAACCGCCGGGAAGCAGGATCACACTGATCTGTGAGCCGATTTATGACGGCGGAGGCGACGGATTTTTCAAGGAATCCTATCTCGGCGCGGCGAACGATTTCAACTCCATGATCCTGAAAAAGCACGGATTTTCCTTCGCCTTGTCGGTGTTGATCATCATTTTCGGTATTCTGGTGTTGGTGATGTACTTCAGCTCGCTTCGCCTCCCTCATACCACCTACAACATGCCGGCACTGGGCGTAGGGGTGCTGATCGTGGGGATATGGTCATCAGTTACGACGATGATCCCGCAGCTGGTGGTGGACAACCCGATCCTGCTCCGCATCTTCGATTACGGCTGCCTGGCATTCATGGGCTATCCTTTGGTGGTGTTCATCAATTCCGTGACGGAGAGAAAGCGAAGGATCTATGAGTTTATCTCCTTCGGTGTCACCGTCGCCTGCACGACGTTGCTTTTTACGCTGCGGTTGCTTCTGGGCATCGATATGCACGATATCAACTGGCTGAATTTCTTCTCGCTGGTGGTAGCGCTGGTATTGGTGATCCTCATCATCGTGGACGACGCCGTCGATCACAGGAGAAACCAGCGGAAGACAGTCAACCGGGCGTTATACGTGGGGACGCTCTGTTTCACGGTGGGAGCTTCCTCGGATCTGATCAAATACGTCGCGGGAGGAAGGCAGTCCGTCGACAGCGGATTTTTTCTCCAGATCGGTTTTATCATTTTTATCCTGCTGATGGTTGTACAGGCACAGCGGAGGATGATGCTGGAGCACCAAGCCTTCGATCAGCAGCAGTTTGTCAACAATCTCCTGAAGTATTCACTTTCGGGGAAGTCACCGGATGTGATCATCAACCAGATGCTGCGGTATCTGGGAGAGGAGAGTGGGGCCGACCGCACCTACATTTTTGAAGATAAACTGAATGGTTCGTTTGCCAACACCTATGAGTGGTGTCGCGAGGGGGTGTCTCCGGAGAAGGAGAATCTCCAGTCCGTTCCCCTGGAGGGAGCGGTGCAGTACTGGTATCAGGAGTTCCGTGAGCGCGGATACGTCTATATCGAGGACATCGAGGCATACAAAAAGACCAATGAAAAGATGTACTACATCCTGAAACCCCAGAGGATCAACTGTCTCATCGCCTGTCCTCTGGAGAAGGAGAGCGGATACGTCGGATTTTTCGGGGTGGATAACCCGCCGTCCGAGACGAGAAAGGATCTGCAGAAGATCGTTCGTCTGCTGGGATTTTTCCTGGTGGCTATCATGCGGACCCGCGATAAACAGGAACAGCTGATCCGCTACAGTTATGTGGACAGTCTCACCGGACTGCAGAACCGCCGTTCTCTGGAGGAGATGCAGGAGAAGGTGGAGAAGGAGTCGGAATCCTACGGCCTGCTGATGTGTGACATCAACGGCCTGAAAAGGATGAACGACGAGAAGGGGCACGAGGCCGGTGACGAGATGATCATCAGCGTGGCGGAGAGCCTGAAGAGGGTGTTTGGAGACCGTCGTGTCTTTCGGATGGGCGGTGACGAGTTCCTGGTGGTGCGCGAGGGCGGTACGTCGGATCAGTTCTCGCTGGCGGTCACGGAGGTTCGCCGTATGATCGAGAGTGACGGGAACACGGTGTCCATGGGAATGGCATTTTCCACGGAGGGCGGAGATTTCGATGAGTTGAAAAATCTGGCCGACGGAAGAATGTACGAAGATAAAAAGAGATTCTACGAGCAGTCCGGCGAGGATCGACGGCGACGCTCGTGAGTAAAAAAAGAGAAGGGGACTGAATTCTATGGAAGGATTTGGAGGATTAGGAGGATTAGGAGGAGTAGAAGAAGCGATGATGGAAGGGACTTACTATCCGGTGGGAGTACCGGGAGGATTTTTTATCTACGAGGCCGGGGGAGACGAGAGGATTCTCTTCGCGGATCAGAATGTCGTACAGATGTATAACTGTGAAACGCTGGAGGAATTCCGCGAATATGTCGGAAACACCTTTACCGGGATGGTTTACAAGGAGGATCTCCACAAAATTCAAAACGAGATCCAGGCGCAGACCATGTTCGGAGAGAAGCGTCATGACTATGTGCGTTACCGGATCAAGCCGAAGAACGGTGAGGTGCGGTATATCGAGGATTTCGGACATCTGCTTCACGGAGTCTCGGGGCACAAATTTTTCTATGTGTTCATCGTGGATGTGGATCAGGATGAGTACCTGAACCGCGACAAAAACAGCTTCGCCGAGGCGCAGATCCTCTCCATGAATCAGGAGACGGACTCGCTGACGGGACTGTTCAACATGTCATTATTCTATCAGCATGTACAGTCGATGCTGGAGCAGCCGGAATCGAGAAGGAAGGTCACGGCATTTGTCAGCTTCGACATCCCGAACTTCAAGCTTTACAACGAGCGCCACGGCTTCCGCATGGGCGATGAGCTGCTGTGCGAGGTGGCCAAGGGGCTTCACGATACCTTCGGCGACGGCACGGTATCGAGGTTTTCCGAGGATCATTTCGTCGTGTGCGTCAATGTCCCCGAGAAGGAAGATGTGCTGATCCGGATCGATAAATTTTTCAAAGGGATCATGTCCAATCCGGATCCGGCCAAGCGTGTGCGGATCAAAGCCGGCGTCTACTATCTGGAGGACGCTTACGCCGAGGTGGGTCTGGCCTGCGACCACGCGAGACTGGCCTGCAACTCCATCAAGGCCCGTCACGATATCAATGTCAACGTCTACGACGAGTCGCTCAGAGAGCAGCTCCGCAAGCAGCAGTACGTGGTGGATCACATCGACGAGGCGGTGGAGAAGGAGTACATCAAGGTTTACTACCAGCCGGTGATCCGGGTGGCCACGGGCGAGATCTGCGGCTACGAGGCGCTGGTGCGCTGGATCGATCCGACGGTGGGATTTCTGTCGCCGGGTGACTTCATCGAGACGCTGGAGCAGTTCCACCTGATCCATCTGGTTGACAGCTACGTCATCGAGCAGGTGTGCAAGGATTATCAGCGGCTGAAGCTGCGCGGTGAGCCGGTCGTGCCGGTATCGATCAACCTCTCGCGCCTGGACTTCGAGCTGATGGACGTCTACGATTCCATCGAGGCGACGCGCCAGGTTTACGGCGTGCCGGTGGAATATATGGATATAGAGATTACGGAGAGCGCCCTGACGGATAAGGACGATTTCCTGAAAAATGAGTGCAAGCGCTTCCGTGAGGCAGGCTACAAGCTGTGGCTGGACGACTTCGGCAGCGGGTATTCCTCACTGAATGTCCTGACGGAGTTCGAGTTCGACGTGTTGAAGATGGATCTCGTGTTCCTGCGCAGCTATGATAAAAATCCGAAGACCGACGTCCTGATGACCTATATCGTGGACGGCGCGCTGAAGATGGGATTGGAGCCGCTGACAGAGGGCGTGGAGACCGAGACGCACTACAAGTTTTTGCAGAATATCGGCTGTATCCGGGCACAGGGGTATTACTTCGGAAAGCCCCAGCCCATGGATGAGACCCGTCAGGAAAGCCGGGACAAAGGATTGGTTTGGGAGGAGACGACGCTGTGAGCCCTGCGGCCGGCCAGAAACCGAGGATTCTGAGCCTGAACGGTGGAGCCCAGTCGAAGGAGGAACGGATTTTTCATGTTTACCGGGATCATTGAGGAAATCGGCGTCATCGACCGCATCAGCCGCGGCTCCGTATCAGCGAAGCTCCGGATTCGGTGCCGGCGGGTTCTCGAGGGAACGCAGGTCGGTGACAGCATCGCGGTCAACGGCGTCTGCCTGACGGCGACGCGGGTGGACAAGGACGCCTTCGAGGCGGATGTGATGGAGGAGACGGTATCCCGTTCTTCCCTGGCATCCCTGCAGAGCGGAAGTCCGGTCAATCTCGAGCGTGCGATGCCGGCCATGGGACGGTTCGGCGGCCATGTGGTGGCCGGTCACGTGGACGGCGTGGGGCGGATCGCTTCTGTCGAAAAAAAAGAAATGGCCGTGGTGTATGAGATCGGCGTGGGCTCCGGTGGGGCTTCGTCCGCTGGTTCGACGGCCGGCCTGATGCGATACATCGTGGAGAAGGGTTCCATCGCCATCGACGGCATCTCCCTGACAGTAGCCTCGGTGTCGGAGACAGGTTTCACGGTCTCTGTCATCCCGCACACCATCGCGCAGACGAACCTGAAGAATAAATCCGTCGGCGACACAGTAAATCTCGAGACGGACATCATCGGGAAGTATGTGGAGAAGATGATGGAGTCGGGAGACACTCCGGATGGGAGCCCGGCCTTTGGTGGCAGCGGGAACTCCGGTGCGGCGGGAAGTCCGGGAGAAGGCGAGCTGAGCGGAGATTTTGACAAAGCGAGAGCATTTTTGGTAAAAAACGGATTCTGAGAAGCCGGACAAGCCGATGAGAAGCGTTGGCTGGCCGTTGGCTTGTGTTTGAGAAACAAGAAAAATCGGAGGAAACAGAGGAGTTATGGAAGAGACAAACAGAGCGCCGTTGGCAACGATTGATGAGGCACTGGAGGATCTGCGGGAGGGGAAGGTGATCCTCGTCATCGACGATCCGGACCGCGAGAACGAAGGCGACCTGATATGTGCGGCGGAATTCGCCACCACCGAACTGGTGAACCTCATGGCCAGTGACGCAAAGGGCCTGATCTGTATGCCGATGAGTCACGACCTGACGGTGAAGCTGGGACTGGAGCAGATGGTGGAGAACAACACCGACAATCATTCCACGGCCTTCACCGTATCCATCGATCATATCGATACCACGACCGGAATCTCGGCGGTGGAGCGTTCGATGACCGCGATGAAGTGTGTCGAAGACGACGCGAGACCGGAGGATTTCCGGCGGCCGGGGCATATGTTTCCGCTGGAGGCCAGAGAAGGCGGCGTGCTGAAGAGAGCCGGACACACCGAGGCCACCGTGGATCTCATGCGGCTGGCGGGCCTGAAGGAATGCGGTCTGTGCTGCGAGATCATGCGGGAAGACGGCACGATGATGCGGACACCCGAGCTGTATGACTTTGCGGCGGAGCGTGGCATCAAAGTCATTGCCATCGAGGATCTGATCCGGCGCCGACTGGAATCGGAGACGCTGGTGGAGAAGGTGGCGTCGGCGAAGCTGCCGACGAAGTACGGCGAATTTTTGATACAGGGCTATAAAAATATCACGAACGGCGAGCACCATGTGGCGCTGACCATGGGAGATGTGGGTGACGGCGAGCCGGTACTGTGCCGCGTACACTCTGAGTGTCTCACCGGAGACGTGTTCGGGTCGAGGCGTTGTGACTGCGGGGAACAGCTGGATGCGGCGATGCGCATGATCGCGAAGGAAGGCCGCGGGATTCTGTTGTATATGCGCCAGGAGGGGCGTGGGATCGGCCTGCTGAACAAACTCAAAGCCTACGAGCTGCAGGAGGAAGGCCTGGATACGGTCGAGGCGAACATTCGTCTGGGCTTCCCGCCGGACCTGAGAGAATACGGCATCGGTGCCCAGATTCTGTATGACCTGGGAGCGAAACGGCTTCGGCTCCTGACAAATAACCCGAAGAAAATCGCCGGTCTCTCCGGCTACGGAATCACCATCGAGGAGCGTGTGCCGATCCAGATCGAAGCGCGCCCGGAAGATATACGTTATCTGAAAACGAAGCAGGAAAAGATGGAACATATGACGAATTACGCATAAAGGATGATTCGCCTACGGCGAATCTCCGAAGGCTACGCCTTGACACAAATGGGATTATTATGGTATAATTTGGCCGTAATTATAGAAAAATCGCACAAAGTATTCAGCATGGAGGGATTAGTATGCCGGAAATAATACCTATCAAGGACTTAAAAGATACTGCAAAGGTTTCTGAATTGTGCCATAGTGTGAATGAGCCTGTTTTTATTACAAAAAACGGGTACGGTGATATGGTGCTGATGAGTATGGATACCTATGAATCCGAGAGATATTCATGGCACAAATATCAGGTTTTGGCAGAATCCAGAGCCCAGATTGAAAGGGGAGAGGGGATTGATGCATATGAGGCGTTAGCCGAGATCAGGAGGAAATATGGAATATGAATTGGGTTCTTTCATGATTTGGAAAGCTATCCTGATAAATTGGTTTTTCAGATAAAAAGAATAGATGACGAGGAGGAAGAATAATAATGAAAGTAATCGAAGGCAAACTTATCGGAAATGGAATGAAAATCGGTATCGTGGCGGCGCGGTTCAACGAGTTCATCGTGAACAAGCTGGTGAGCGGAGCGGAGGACGCCCTGCTGCGCCACGGCGTGAATGGCGACGACATCGAGCTTGCGTGGGTACCGGGATCCTTTGAGATACCGGGCATCGCCAAGAAAATGGCATCTTCCGGCATGTACGACGCCGTCATCTGTCTCGGTGCCGTGATCAAAGGATCCACCTCGCATTACGACTATGTCTGCGCCGAGGTGAGCAAAGGCGTGGCTGCGGTCGGCATGGAGACCGGCGTGCCGACCATATTCGGCATCCTGACCACGGATAACATCGAGCAGGCTATCGAGAGAGCCGGAACCAAAGCCGGAAACAAAGGATTTGACGCTGCTGTCAGCGCCATCGAGATGGTAAATCTCAGAAAAATGCTGGGGTGAGATCAAGATCATCCCGCTGGACATCAAAAAAGAGCTGCGAGTAGTCGCAGCTCTTTTGAATTCTAATCAATCAATCATACTGTTCAAATCATCACCGTCAATCTCCTCGATGATCGGACCGTAATCCACGGTCAGAACGAAGAGCAGCACACTCAATGCAATCAGAAAAGCGGTCGCATAAGAAGTGAACAGATATCCCAGCAGCTGATTCGGCTCGTTGATCACCAGCTTAATGCCGTTCACCAGATAGTACCCGCCGCAGAGAACATTCATGATAGCGGCGAAAATCGTCAGCGGTCTGGAACCGATTCGCTGATACTGCAGAAAAATGATGATATAGCAGACCAACACCAATCCGCAGAGAATGACGATACTGAGTCCCTCGCCGTGCAGGATGTTGACCTGAGAGATCAATCCGGAAACCGAAGAGAGGATCATCAACCCGAAACCGACGGTGATCGGCATGGAAGAATTTTTCCCGTCCATCATGCATTTGCAGGCATAGAACAGAAATACAGAAGCGGCAAAAGTCAGCGGAGCCGCCAACAGCCAAAGCAACACCAGAAGCACATCCATATCCGGTTGTCTGACCAGATCGATGAAAGACAGGATCGCGCGACCAACGTCATAGGCCGAAATCACCACCGTGACGATCAGCACGTAGCGTAGCGGTGAAAGCAGGTTTGGCTTGTCAATCCTAATTTCGTCTAATTGTGAATTCATAATTCCCCCCATTCCGGAGCGCAACGACGGGCGGCGACGCGAATCTACAATTCGCGTCTGCCATCAGTGCAATGTTTGTGATGCTCCGGCACAAACATGCAGATTGAAAAAAAGCTCATCAGAGTTTTTTTCAATCTTGTTTCCTCCTCTTCGGATAAGTATATCACATTTCTTTTTATTACGCAAGTCTGCAATTAGGTGTCTGACATGAAAAATCAGTAGGTCGGCCTCCGCAGACATTCCTTCTCAAACGTATATTCCGGCGTCTCGAAGGGATAGCTCACCTCATCCACATAGTACCAGGGATCATCCGGATGGGCCGGATTTCGCAACAACTGGAACTGCTGGGCCGGCATGTAACCCTGTGCCAGCAAAACCGCCTTCCGGCTGTCCGCGTTCTCGCACAGATCCACCACCATCACCACATGTCCGGGAGATCCTCCCTGTATAAAAATGTCCCCGATGCGGATATCCTTTAGCTTGACTTTCTTCGAATCCGCCTCCAGAGAATACGTCCCCGCATAGGCGAAGACAAGCCGCATGAACTTCTTGAAATTGGACTCGGACCCGTCGAACTCGGCGGCATCCTCCCATTCGAAGGAATTGCCGTTTTCGTAGATGCGATACCCCTCGCGCCATTTGGCGTAGCTGGCTTTGAAGTCATCCGTCAGGGAAAACTGGATCCGGCTTGTGTCATCGATGCTCCGGAAATACTCCGCGTAGACGCGCATCACGGAGTCCGCGCATTGCTGCAGATCCTCGCGCTCCAGCGGCAGCTTGAACACGGCGACGTGGGCGTTCTGATTTTCCTTCTGTTCCTTATTATAAAGAAGCACCGGCGAACCGTCTTTTTTCATCCCCATTTCACGCAAAAAAGTCCCCAGACTGTTTTTCTCCTCCGTGGTTCGCGTGAAGCCCTCCGGAGGGGAGATACGGGTTTCCAGCGTGCCACCCTGCGCGTGCACCAGAGGAATCCCGGTGACACTGTCGCTTTCGGCAGCCGCATCCGGAGCGGTCTGACCGTCTGCCGGGTTCGCGGAGGATGCGTCTGTACCGCTGTTTGGTCCGGACTCTCCGGTTCCGGAGTCGTTCTGCCCGGCCGGTCCCGGCGATGAGTTCTCATCCACGCCACCGTCTGCCGCCGACCCGCTGGCCACCGTCATGGGGTACTCTTCTTCAAATCTTGAATACGGCCGCACCATCAGGATCAGCAAGCATAACGCAACAGCTCCCAATGCTGCGGCGGCAATGATCATTGTTTTCTCAGTCATAGTTTCACGTTACTTCAGTTTCACATTCACTTTATCCGTTTTTGTTTTTACCTCAAATCTGAGGTGCAGTGAGTGACAGCAATGTCATCACAGAATTATTTCTCAAGTTCCGACGTACAGTTCGGACAGCGTGTGGCACCAATCGAAATCATGGTCTTGCAGAACGGGCATTCCTTCTCGGTCGGATCTGGTGTCTCGTTCTTTTTCCCGCGATTCCGAAGGGTGTTGATGCCCTTTACGATCAGGAAGATCACGAAAGCCATGATGACGAAGTTGATGATCGCCATGAAAAATGCTCCGTACCGGATCGAGACCGCTCCGTCGAAGAGGTCCAGAGACAGACTGCTGAAGTTGTCCTGCAGAATCAATCCGAGGAGCGGTGACAGGATATCCTCTACCAAAGAATTGACAATCGCCTGGAAAGCGGCACCGATGATGACGCCGACAGCCAGATCCATCACGCTCCCGCGTAACGCAAACTCCTTAAACTCAGCGAAAAAACCTTTCTTTTCCATAATTGCCTCCTATTGTATAATAGAATAATAATTCAACACCAAAAAGTATACCACAAAACCGCTACTTGCGTCAATCAAAAAGACTTGACAAAACCGATGGATTCAAGTAGAGTAGAGATACTGATTTTTCAAGAGGAGAGAGCAATGCGAAACGATGAGTATATGCGTCGGGCCATCGAACTGGCGCGCCGGGGCGAAGGCCTCGTAAATCCTAATCCCATGGTGGGTTGCGTCGTGGTGAAGAACGGTCGCATCGTCGCCGAGGGATGGCATGAGCGCTACGGCGGATACCATGCAGAACGCAACGCTCTCCTGAATTGTACAGAAGATGTCACCGGTGCCGAGCTTTACGTGACACTGGAGCCCTGCTGTCACACCGGGAAAACCCCGCCCTGCACGGACATCATCATCGAGCGTGGCATCGGAAAAGTCTATGTCGGCTCCGATGATCCGAACCCGTTGGTAGCCGGTCGTGGAATCGAAATCCTGAAGGCTGCCGGAATCGAAGTGGAGACGCATGTCCTGAAGGATGAGTGTGACGCTTTGAACGAGATATTCTTCCACTACATCACCACCGGAATGCCCTTTGTGGCGATGAAGTACGCCATGACGCTGGATGGGAAAATAGTGTCTGCTCTGCATCCAGTGTCTGCCGCTGCGCGACAGCCACGGCACTTTCCGCCTTCGACGGAAGAGTGCGGGGAGCAGGAGGGGGGCATGCAGCCAGTGTCTGCCGCTGCGCGACAGCCACGGCACTTTCCGTCTTCGACGGAAGAGTGCGGGGAACAGGAGGGGGGCATGCCCCCTCAGATTATCACCGGGCCGGAGGCTCACGCCCATGTCCATCAGCTTCGAAAACAATTCGCAGGGATCCTGGTCGGCATCG
The DNA here is from genome assembly GCA_017540125.1 of Eubacterium sp. Taxonomy (GTDB): domain Bacteria; phylum Bacillota; class Clostridia; order Lachnospirales; family Lachnospiraceae; genus Eubacterium_F. The sequence goes on along the minus strand of JAFYBS010000022.1, from coordinate 849 downwards.
GCACGGTACTGGCAGACGACCCGATGCTGAATTGCCGGCTGTCAGAGAGGTCGGAGAAGCCGGAAAACCCAGATCCTGCACCGATGGCAATTACAGACAATACAGGTGAAACGTCTCACGACGACACCGAAAACTACGACCCGACTCGCATCATCATGGACTCACACCTTCGCATCCCGCTGACTTCACAGATTGTCCGGACCGCGAAGAAAATACCGACGATCGTGGCTTACCTGCCGGAGAAAATCGACTCGGAAAAAGAAAAAAGTCTGACAGAGGCAGGTATTCAGTTGCTTCCCTTGCAACCGGATCAGAACGGTAGAATTGACATAGAGGAGCTATTTCAAGAACTGGGGGAGCAGGGTATCGACTCCATCCTGGTTGAGGGCGGCTCCGCCATCCATGGGTCACTCCTGGAAAAACCACACCTCATCAACCGCGTCTACGCCTACATCGCACCGAAGATCATCGGTGGGGCAGAAGCCCTGTCACCGGTGGGAGGTGCCGGAATATCGCAGATGGCAGACGCCCTGAAACTGCAGAACGTCGAACTCATCCCGCTCGGCGAAGACCTCTGCATCACCGGAATCATTGGTCCTCGTGGTCTCTGACTTGCATTTGGTCCACTCTTTTGCTTGGTTTAGCCGGAAACAAGCCCCTCATTCCCGTCCGCCCCTCTCAAATCATTGGTCCTCGTGGCCTCTGACTTACTTTTGGTCCACTCTTTTGCTTGGTTTAGCCGGAAACAAGCTCCTCATTCCCGCCCGTCCCTCTCAAATCATTGGCCCTGGAAGAAAAATATTTGCCAACAAGTGAAAAATATAATATATATTATGAGAATAAATTTCT
>JAFYBS010000021.1 GCA_017540125.1 Eubacterium sp. | reverse complement strand
TCCGGCCTCCTTATCCGTAGAAGTGTAGAGTGATACCCATCTGTCTGCTTTCTTTTGATGAATATCCGCTTTCTTTTCCTCCGGAGTCATAACCGTGTAGTAGTTGATATACGTAATCTCCTCGGATCCTTCGGGATACGAACGGTCGATGATCTTCCCCGGAATCTCCGTAAATTCTTTCTCTTCCTTATTAACCATGCAATATATCTCATAGGCCGCGAGGCCTACCGCAGCTACCGCGCAAACAATTCCGAAAGCACGCGCTGCTCCCTTGGGAACCTTTGCGCCCTTCGACAGCTTATTGTATCCTTTTTGTCTTACCGCTTTCTCGTCGAATTTTTGGTATTCGAGTTTTTTTGCTTTAAACTCATCATATACCTTCTGTCCCTTTTTATCCAACTCCGTGAACAATCCGTCTTCTGCATATAATTTGTTATACGCGTTGATATCTCTCATTTTCAACTGCATGTCGAAATGGGCATACCTGGCTCTAGCTTCTGTCGGCCACAGTTTCGATTCCGTCACCATATCTTTCTCCAGAAGATATTTCATCTTTGTATTCATACAATCTTCCGTAATACGATTGTATTTATCGGCCAAAGCTTTCACTGTCTCTTCGAGTTTTTCTTGCTCCGCCATAACAAATCTATCGACTTTAAAGTCCAGCGCTTCCCCGGTTAACTTCGGTTTCGCTTTGGCTGCATATACAAAAGCACCGATACTGGCTAACGCCGATGATACGAGAATCACATTGTATGCTGTCGAATCCATAAACAGGCTTTTTCCTGAGGTAGAGGTTCTCTTCAGGGCCTCCGAAGTGACCGCCGTATCTCCTTCAAATTCGCCTCTGTCACAACCATCATATACCGATACCTGCACATCCTGACTCAGATCATTCTCCTCATCGACCTCCTCTGCGTCTCCGGCCATAATACTCCAGAACACCGTGTGGATACCGACATCGTCAAAAAGACTCTTCTGTCCGGCAGACAGCAGGTACGCCATCGGATACAGATCCTCTGCCTGCAGATCCTCTCTCATGAAAAAGTCAAACAACGTCGAGTCACCATACGGAGCTGCCATCAGACGTAACGCAACCATGGCATCGATAAGTGTCTGAGCGTTGTCAACAGCTACCCCGCTGCTTTCGATGGTCTCTGTGAGAGAGTCCATACTCTCATCCAAACTCATAGCTTCATCTACCTGTGCGCCGGATTCCGGAATAACCGTTCCTTCCACAAGCTTTTCGAAGGCCTCCGTATCGTCGTTTTCAAGCGCCTTACGGATCTCATTATAATCGGTACCGCCCAACAACTCCCTTACAATAGGCATCTGCTCCAGAAGCATATGTGCGTCATCATCAAGATCTTTTTTCATAAGTGTTTCTGTTCTCTTAGAAGAATAGTTCGGATACGCATTTTCATAGATTGTCTTCAGCCCTTCCGGGCCCGTATCACTCATGCGGGAAAGCCAGGAGCCTTCCTTTTTCAGTTTATTACCCTGTGCCTGCATGAGAATCCTCTCAATCGTCTCGATGATCTCTGAGTTCCCCTGCATGAACACCTTTTTCATGTCGGCAAGTACCGCCGAATCGGAAGCGTCCTGATTCAGGGCGCGACCGGCATCGAGCAGATAGCTCCCCATCCCTTTCTCGCTGTCATTTTCATAAAACTGGTTCAGGTATCCGATCATCCCTGTCGCCGCAGGAACACCCTCGTCGTAGTTTTTTGCAAACTCACGAACGGCAGGAATGATAGAATCCATCTGTTCATCAAATTCCTTCTCATGTTCCTTAACCAGTTCTTCATAGTCCGATGTACTGAAGCCACCGTACATATCCATCACCTTGATATCGCGGATAGCCAGTTCCGGATTGTCAGTTGTCCGATACCCAAGCCAGGTATGACCGCTTTTTCCTTCATTCAGATCCGCATTTAAAACGGTGTAGTCGGCACCAAGCTCCGACTCTGCCTTCTCCTTACTGTCGGCATAGCTGATCACCATATCACTGATATACTTGCCTTCTCCGGTCGACACTTCATCTGTCCCGGCTGCCCGTGCCGTCTCCGGTGCGCCGGATACCTTCACCAAACGGTTGCCGCCGATTACCGATGACAGGACAACAGCCAGCACAAGTGTCATTCCGATTGTCTTTCTTATCATCTCTCTCATAACAGAAACCTCCTTCTTTTTTTACTCATTGTAACAAACCCATTCTACCACACCGAGCGTTACAAAACCGTTACAAATCGTGAAGAACTTCCAGCAAGTATTTGACAGATGATGAATCTCGCCATATAATGATGGAAGGATTTCCGGCATAGATATATTGAAAACCAGAGGTATGACTATGGATTTAATTTTTAAAAAGCTTTCAGAAACCGAATTGCCACAGATCATTAAAATGCGAATCGACCAGCTGACGGAGGAGTATGTTTCCGGCGGACGAACGGTTCCGGAAGGCGTCAATCTGGAAACGGCGTTAATGGATTTTTATAGGCGGAATATGGCTGCCGGGACGTATGTTTCGTGGCTTGCGCTTGACGGGGATAAAATCGTCGGGACAAGCGGGATGTCGTTTGCGGAAAAACCGCCCTATTTTACCTGCACTTCCGGAAAACTGGGGATCCTGTCCAGCATGTATACGGATCCGGATTACCGAAGAATGGGAATTGCGTCCCGGCTTCTTGACCGGGTGGTTAAGGAAGCAAAAGACTATGGTTGCGGAACGATCTATATCACTGCTTCGGATGTAGGTGTTAAGCTTTATGAATCCTATGGCTTTCAGCATAATGGGAATTTCATGCAATACAATTTTTGAGAATAAGATTGAAAACGGACATCTTTCGGATGTTATATATCCATGAGGAGGAATTATCATCGATGTTTCAGCTGGGATCGGATTCGGGAGTTGGTCAAGGAAAAAGGAGAATAAAAATGTCAAGACTTCTGATATTACTGATTGCTGTGGGAATTGCAACAACAGTTGTGGGTTGCGGTGATGATAATCCCAAGAAACAGGACGAGATCAAATCCATCACGGCGCCCGGTTTTGAGAGGACAGAGATCACCAATGAGCACAGTAAAAACGGCGAGATATACACCCACGGTGATGAGGGGTATTATCTGTTGGCCGAGAACGGGGCAGCGACGGAGTTTTACACGGAACACAAAGAGCACGGCGGGACTTACTGGGCCTGTGCAGCCGCTACTTCCATGGAGTCGTCCGCGCTTGTCAGAGGGGAAAACAAGATCACTGTTGATCCGTCGGATGTGGTGAAAGCTGTTTATGATGAAGATAAATCAGAGGGCATATGTCCGGAGAAAATAAACATATGGGATTACGGCGGCAAAGGATGGCCTGTGGTAGAAGCGCTGTCAAACGGTTTCGGAAAGTATTATCTCAGTGCGGCAATCAACTGCGAGGGACTCTCGAAAGATACCGTCAAGGAACTGATCAAAACATGCGGTGCCATGACTATGGGCATCAATTCCGTACATAACGGCAGATGGTTCTATGACGGGTATCTGACTCAGTACGACCGGGACAACGAGGATGACCATATGGTTGCGGTTGTAGGCTGGGATGATCATTTCCCCAAGGAATACTTCAAGGAGACTCCATCCGGCGACGGCGCCTGGATCACGCAGGATTCGAGTATCGACGGGGATTATGTATACATATCCTATGACACGCAAATTACAAATGCCTATATCTTTGAATTATCGGAGGGGTATCAGAGTATACAGTCATATGAGGGAGGCTGTAGGGAGAGCATCCGAACGGATGGCGGGACTGCTCTTGCCAACATTTTTCATAAAAAGGGGATGCTCTCTGCTGTCGGTACGTATATTCTTGGCGAAGGCAGGAGTATCGATATATCGATCTACGATGAAAAAACAGGGAAACTTCTCCATGAGCAGAAAGCTTCGTTTGATGAGCCCGGTTACTATACGATTCCTCTTGAAAAAAAAGTGGAAGCGGATGGCTTCCGTATAGAAATAGAGTACTCCGGAGCAGCGCCGGTGGAGGGCGAAGAGTCGTTTGACGGGTACCTGCGGTACAAAGCTTCTTCGGAGAAAAATCAGTCATTTATCAGGATTTCAGACAGCTGGTACGATATGGCAGATCCTCAGACAAAAGAAAAACTCGGAATCGGCTTTACACCGAACAATGCATGTATCAAGGCTGTTTTGGAGTGAATCTGTGAAAAAGACTTGAAGCAGGAGGGCAAGCTTATGTGGCAAGTGATATTAATTCCGTTCCTGGGCACATCTCTCGGAGCGGCGTGCGTGTTTTTTTTCAAAAATATGATCGGTGAACGTATGCAAAAAGCCCTCTCGGGATTTGCTTCCGGTGTGATGGTGGCCGCTTCGTTTTTCAGTTTGCTCCTGCCTGCGTTGAACCAGGCAGAAGATATGGGGAAGCTTTCCTTTATTCCGGTGACCATAGGATTTTTGATTGGTATGCTATTTCTCCTGATACTCGATGTGGTCATACCGCATATCCATCTTGATAACAGCGAGGAGGGCATGGAGAGCGGTCTGAAAAGGACCACGAAACTGGTCCTCGCGGTAACTCTCCACAACATTCCCGAAGGGATGGCTGTCGGGATTGTCTGCGCCGGATGGATGTACGGGGATGAGAAAATCTCCTTCATGGGGGCACTTGCCCTGGCACTGGGTATTGCGATACAGAACTTCCCTGAGGGCGCGATCGTATCGGTGCCGCTTTTGGCGGAAGGTGTCCCGAAGGGACGCACTTTTCTGTACGGTATGCTTTCCGGTATTGTAGAGCCGATTGGGGCAATCCTCGTCATCGTTTCAGCGGGGGTGCTCGTACCGCTGATGCCGTATCTGCTCAGTTTCGCGGCCGGAGCAATGATCTATGTGGTTGTGGAGGAATTGATCCCGGAGATGGCAGAGGGCAAGCACTCAAATATCGGAACGATCTGCTTTGCTGCCGGATTTGTGATGATGATGGCATTGGATGTCGGATTAGGATAATCTGAGTAAAAAAAGACTTGACAAGTCATATATGAAGTTGTATGATATACTACAGTTAGAATATGCTAACTATGACGAGTTATATCTAACAATAAAGACGAGGGGGTATATAATAATGCTCAAGCATCTAGCACTTTTTGTGGGAGGGACACTGTTCGGAACAGCCGGAATCAAAATCTTGTCAAGCCGTGATGCAAAAAAAGTTTATACGCACTGTACGGCAGCAGCTCTCAGAGCCAAGGATGCCGTGATGGATCAGGCTACGATCCTTCAGGAGAACTGCAGCGACATCTATGCAGAGGCAAAGTTAATCAACGAAGAAAGAGCCAAGCAGGATGCGGATGCCGAGTTTGCAGATGCCACGCCTGCCGATGCGGAGGCATGACACATGCGATTTTCCATAAAACATGAGATGCCCGGCAGGCTTCGGGTTCATTTTTCTGCGAATAAAATGACATTTCGCGAGGCGGATACCCTGCAGTATTACTTGCAGGAAATCCCGGAAATTACGGAAGTTAAAGTTTATGAGCGCACAGCCGATGCGGTGGTGCGCTTTTGCTGTGCGAGGGAACGGATACTATCGATCCTTCGCGCTTTTCATTATGAGGATGTCGATGTACCGGAGAGCTTTTTCGATTCGTCAAGCCGCAAGGTGAATGCCTGGTACTATGAAAAGATCGTTAGCACGGTTTTGTTCCGATATGGCCGGATGCTCTTTTTGCCGTCATTTTTACAAAAAGCGTGGGTGATTGTGCAGGCAGGTCGGTATATCCGCCGAGCGTTGAAGACAATCCCTCATAAAAAGCTTGAGGTGCCGGTGCTCGATGCAGCGGCAGTGACGGCGTCCATATTGATCGGTGATTACGGTACGGCGTCATCTGTGATGTTTCTGCTGGATGTCGGGGACCTGCTCGAGGACTGGACGCACAAGAGGTCTGTTGACGATCTTGCAAGGAGGATGTCACTGAACATCAACCAGGTCTGGTTGGTGACTGACGGCGTGGAGACTCTGGTTGATACCTCATCTGTGAAGAAAGGAGATCAGGTGGTTATCCGTGTCGGAAATATCATTCCGTTTGACGGTGAGGTTTGTAACGGTGATGCGATGGTCAATCAGGCATCCATGACAGGTGAGGCAATCCCTGTAAGAAAGGACGTGGGAAAGACAGTCTTTGCCGGAACTGTTGTGGAAGAAGGGGAGATCACGATACGGGTAACGAAGGTAAGTGGCGACGGTCGTTTTGATAAGATTGTCCATATGATCGAGGATTCGGAAAAACTGAAATCATCGGTTGAAAGCCGTGCCGAGCATCTGGCGGATAGACTGGTTCCGGCGACATTTATCGGGACAGCTATCACCTGGCTCTTTACCCGAAATGTGACCAAAGCTGTCTCGGTGCTGATGGTTGACTTTTCCTGCGCGATGAAGCTTGCCATGCCACTCTCGGTTTTATCAGCCATGAGGGAGGCCGGTCGGTATGACATCACAGTCAAGGGCGGGAAGTTTCTGGAGGCTGTGGCGGATGCTGACATCCTTGTTTTTGATAAAACAGGAACTCTCACCAAGGCACAGCCAACGGTTGTTCAGGTAGTTTCATTTAATGGAGAGGATCCGGATGAATTGCTCCGGCAGGCGGCTTGCATGGAGGAACACTTCCCGCACTCCATCGCCAATGCCGTTGTGCAGGCGGCATTGGAACGCGGATTGGATCATGAGGAGTTGCATACCAAGGTCGAGTATATCGTGGCACATGGCATATCGACGACGATCAATGACAAAAAGGCGGTGATCGGAAGTTACCATTTTGTGTTTGAGGATGAGGGGGTGGAGTTGACATCGGATATGCGCGACAAGCTGGATGCTTATCCGGAGGAATACTCCAGGCTGTACTATGCCAAAGAGGATAGGCTTGCAGCCGTCATCCTGATCGAGGATCCCTTGCGGGATGAAGCACCGGCTGTTTTGGCTGAGCTGAAGAAGCTGGGAATCCGTCATACTGTGATGATGACCGGCGACAGCGAGAAGACGGCAGCTGCCATAGCATCCCGGGTTGGTGTGGATGAATACTACTCGGAGGTACTGCCGGAGGATAAGGCTGCCTATGTAAAAAAATGTCGCGAAGAAGGGAAAAAGGTGATCATGATCGGTGACGGAATAAACGATTCCCCGGCTCTGTCTGAGGCGGATGCCGGTATCGCTATCAATGAGGGGGCCGAGATCGCCAGGATGATAGCGGACATCACTATAGGGGCACAGGATCTTAACCGGTTAGTGGTATTGAAAAAGATCAGTGACCGGTTGATGAGCCGGATCGGATCGAACTACCGGGGTATCGTCGGTGTGAACACATCGATCATAATCCTTGGGGCGTTTGGTGTGCTGTCACCGAAGGTATCGGCACTGCTTCACAATTCGTATACGGTGGGGCTGGGATTAAAGAGTACAACGAGTTTGTTGGAGGACCCGGGGCAGATTTTATCCTGAAAATTTCTTTGTGAAAAAGACTTGACAATCTATTTTAATCGTGCTAATATACTTTACGGTTAGTAAAGACTAACCAATGACAGTCAAACCTAACAATACTTTCACAAGGAACTCAACGAGTTCCTGAACTCGTTGAGTTCCTGAACTTTGCAAGTTCTGGGAACTTGCAAAGTACAAAATTCGAGGAGAACGCTGTGAGCTCGGAAGTGATTGATATTATCTGCCATATGGACATGAAGAGGATTCAGTCTCAGCTGGTGCTCCAGTGTGCCCCTCTGATCGTCGGTCTGAAAATCTCTAATCTGTTTGTAACGGAGCCGAAGAGCCTTCGGGCGCTTCGCACCATCCTTCATGAAAGTGACCTGTCGTTTTATGTGCTGAGCAGCACGGAGGACAAGGTCACTTGTTTTGTTTTTCGTGAAAAATCCCTGGATCGATATCTTCAGAAAAAAGAGAATCAGGAGCTTCTGACGGAAATGGGATATAACGAGAATATGTCGCTTACGCAGAAGATGCTGATGTTCCGACGCCGGTATAGGGATTATCTGGAGGGACGATGCGATTTCCCCCATGAGATGGGAGTGTTTTTGGAGTATCCGATTGAGGATGTGCGAGGATTTATAGAGAATGAAGGCAGAAATTGTCTCTATAGCGGTTATTGGAAGGTATATGAGGATGTTGAGGCGAAGAAAGAGACCTTTGAGATGTATGAAATTGCGAAGGAAACACTCGTGTGCCTGCTGGCAGGCGGGATGTCTATTGTTGAGATTATAGAGACATTTTGCGGACGGAGAAAAGTTGCATAAGAAAGGGATTGGGGGAACAAAGTATGAAATCAAGCGAATCATCAGAAGACTATCTCGAGACGATATTGGTTTTGTCGAGGCGGCTCCCGGTCGTTCGTTCCGTAGATATATCCAGAGAAATCGGATATAAAAAGAGCAGCATCAGTACGGCGATGAATAAGCTTCGGGAGAAAGGTTATATCACGATAAGTGATGCCGGGTATATTTTTCTGACAGAGGAAGGAAAGGCACTCGCCGAGAGAGTATACGAGAGACACACGGTGTTTACTGACTTTCTGATCGCGCTTGGTGTGTCTCCGGATGTAGCCGAGAGGGATGCCTGTCGTATGGAGCATGTGGTCAGTGAGGAGAGCTTTACCGCGTTGAAGGAGTTTTACGGATCGTTAAATAAGAGGAGGTTATCATGAAAAAAAGAGGAATCCTATCCTGGATTTTGGAGTTTGCGGGAAGAAAGCGAGCCTACTTCGGAGGAAGTGTTATACTGGCTATTTTGGGAGTGGCGGCATCGTTTGTTCCATATGTGTTGATTGCAGACATCGTGGAGCATCTGTTGGATGGAGTGAACGATACGGGATACTACCTGAGCCGGGTGATCCTTATGGCAGCAATATGGTTAATCCGTATCCTGTTACATAATTTCTCCACGACATTGTCGCATGTGGCGACTTTTACTGTGCTCGCAGGAATCCGCAATCAAATCTGTGAGAAACTCGGAAAGATTCCTTTGGGATCTGTGATAGACGATAACAGCGGAAGTTATAAAAATATCATCGTGGAGCGAATTGATTCCATGGAAACCACGCTGGCGCATATCGTACCGGAGTTCACGGCAAATATACTGCTTCCCATCGTTATGTTTATCTATTTGATCATCATTGATTGGCGTATGGGACTTGCCAATCTGATCTCCGTAGTGATCGGCGCTGTGTTCGCATCGGTGATGATGGCAAAGAGCAAAGGCGAATTTGATGTTACGATTCAGAAGACCAAATATCTGAACGACACGGCTGTTGAGTACATCAATGGGATAGAAGTGATCAAGGCGTTTGGAAAGACAGGCAGTTCTTATGAAAAATTCGTAAACGCAGCACGAGAAGGTGCGGATTGCTTTATCAAGTGGATGCGGAAATGCATATGGTGGCAGTCAGGGATGATGTCTTTCATGCCGGCCACGCTGCTTGGAGTACTGCCGATCGGTCTTTTGCTGGTGAAAAACGGGAGCCTGTCGGCGGGTGGATTTATCACCTGCATCATATTGTCGGCCGGACTGGTCACTCCTTTGATTGTCGCTTTTTCCTACTTTGATGACGTGGCCAAGATGACTACGATTTTCGGAGAGGTGACTGAGATTCTTGAAAGAAAGGAAATGGAGAGACCCAAGCAGATCACGCAGGAACCAAACGGCTCCGATATTTTGCTGAAGGAAGTACGTTTCACTTATAAAGATAAAGAAGTACTCCACGGTATCAATATGGAGATAAAAAGCGGTACGGTTAATGCTATCGTCGGACCATCCGGCTCCGGAAAAAGTACGATTGCAAGGTTGATCGATTCTCTGTGGGATGTGGATTCCGGATCCATTACCTTTGGAGGCGTGGATATCCGACGTCTCCCGCTTGATTATTATATGAGCCGGATTGCTTATGTTGCCCAGGATAACTATCTGTTTGATATGAGTGTTATGGAAAACATACGGCTCGGTCGTCCCGGTGCCACGGATGAAGAAGTGATTGAAGCAGCAAAGGCAACCGGATGCCACGAGTTTATCCTTGGTTTGGAAAAAGGTTACGACACGCAGGTCGGCGGTGCCGGTGGTCACCTCTCCGGTGGGGAGCGTCAGCGCATCTGTATAGCCAGAGCGATGCTTAAGGATGCACCGGTGATCATCCTGGATGAGGCGACGGCCTATACGGATCCGGAGAATGAGGCTGTGGTCCAGGAAAGCGTTGCGAAGCTGGTTCAGGGGCGAACGCTCATTTTGATCGCTCACAGGCTTTCAACAATACAGGATGCTGATAAGATTTTTGTGATCCATGACGGAAATCTCGAATCGTGCGGGACACATGAGGAATTACTGAAGGAAAGCGCCCTCTACAAATCCATGTGGGAAGCGCACAGTATGGTAAAGGATGACTTGGGAGGGGAGGCTGTTTATGCTTGAAATGTTAAAGAAATTCTTTGATTTTTGCAATCAGAAGAATCGAAAAAAACTATACGCGGCAGTTGTTCTCGGTGTGCTGGATGCTATCTTCGGCGCGATGAAGATTCCGGCGGCATTTTTTGCAATCAAGGCCGTACTGGAAAACAATATCGATACACAGGCATTTTTTACTGTGATCGGCTTTATGCTCATCAGTACGATCGGAAAAATGATAGTCAATCGTTTTTCACAAATGCTTCAATGTGAGGCCGGTTATGATACCTGCTGCCTGAAGCGTATAGAGATCGGTGAGCATCTGAGATATCTGCCCATGGGATATTTCAATGATACAAGTCTCGGACATATCACATCGGTTACGACCAATACACTGGAGCAGATGAGTGATATCGCCACAAGGGCTATCATGATGGTGCTCCAGGGAGGCATAACTACCGTGGTGATCGCGGTTGCAATGTTCGCTTTTGATGTGCGTATCGGGCTCATCTCCTTGGGATGTATAGGTATATTTTTAATCATAAATACGGTTACTAACCGAAGGATTGCCCGTGTCGCCGATGAAAAGATAGAGGCGGATCGGGAGATCGTCGGCGTGGTTTTGGAGTTCATCCAGGGAATATCGGAAATACGGAATTATAATATATTTGCGCAGAGCGGGTCTCGGGTAAAGAACAGTGTAGAGAGAAAAAGAAAGGCGGATATAAAAGCGGAGACTACGGCTATCCCGGCAGTAGGATTGCAAATGTTGATCTGTAAGCTTTCCGGGGTTGTGATCGCGGGTGCCTCTTTGTATTTTTATTTTTCGGGAACCATGCAGCTTACCTACCTGATCACGATGCTGCTTTGCTCATTTATGGTGTTTGAGTCTCTGGATTCGGCCGGTATCTATACGGCGCTTTTGAAGATTATCGGAAAGGGCGTCGATTTGGCCAATGAGATTCTGGATATCGAACAGATGGATATCGATGGTGAGGAAATCAAACCGGGTAGTCATGATATTCATCTGGATCATGTCGGTTTTGCCTACGAGAACCGGAAAATAATCGATGATGTCACATTGGACATCAAGGAAAAAACAACAGTGGCCATCGTCGGTCCGTCCGGAGGCGGAAAAACAACGATAACCTCATTGATAGCGAGATTCTGGGATGTTCAGGAGGGGAAAGTTACGCTCGGCGGGAAAGACGTTAGGGATTACAGTTTTGATTCTCTGATGGAAAACTTCAGCTTCGTTTTTCAGCGGGTATATCTTTTTGAAGATACTATCGCAAATAATATTCGATTCGGGAAGCCGGAGGCATCGATGGATGAAGTGATCGCCTCGGCGAAGAAAGCCTGCTGCCATGATTTCATCTCGTCTCTTCCGGATGGTTATGAAACGGTACTCGCTGAGGGAGGAGTCACGCTTTCCGGTGGTGAGAAGCAACGAATATCGATTGCGCGAGCTGTTATGAAGGATGCTCCTATCATCATTCTGGACGAGGCTACGGCGAATGTGGATCCGGAAAACGAAAAGGAACTGACCGAGGCAATCCATAACCTGACACGGGAAAAAACGATTATTATGATCGCTCACCGTTTAAAGACGGTCAGAAATGCGGATCAGATTGTTGTGATCGATAATGGTCGGATTGTGCAGAAGGGCAGGCACGAAGAATTGATGCAGGAGGACGGCATCTATAAACGTTTTGTTTCCGGTAGACAGAAAGCCGTGAGCTGGAAGATCGCATAATTCACTTAAATAGGTAGTTTAAGACCATCTGAGTCAATTCCCGGATGATAGCTTCTTTGTTTTCTCCGTTGTTGTGAAAACATGTGTCGTGGATCACTGCTTCTACCGTCGTCAGGATAATATGGGAGGCAGTTTTCAGGTCGGAAACCTTAATTTCATTTTTGAGTCCGCTCAAAATATTGACAAATAGTTCGGCGAGTTAGGTTAAAAAATATATTTGACAATTATATGCATTGCTGTTATAATGTAACCATAATGGGTATCACCGATAGATGGTTGCCCACATATGATTAGTTATAAAGGATAACCGCTCATAGTTTGGAAGGCTTGGCGGTTATCTTTTTGTCTTGGTACTGCGACCTATCGCATAGCCAAGACTGAAACAAGTGATTAACCATATTGAGAACAATGGATATATGGATGTTTCAGCCTTTCTGAAACCGCCGTTTGATAAGCCGTTAAGCTTTATGAAGTTGTTTGATAAAAAAACTCAGATGGCGTTGACGGATAAAATCAATGGTGATTTCAGAACATATGCCCGCCCGGTTGAGATGTTCATGAGCGAGGTTGATAGGGAGAAGTACCCGGATGTGAAGCAGAAGTATCGTTTTGAGGTAGTACAAGGATTATGAAGATATATGTCGACTATGATGATTGTTTGTGCGAGACAGCAAGGCACTTTTCCCAACTTGTGGATGAATTATTTGGAGTAGGTGTACCATATGAAAATATCAGATACTTTGACCTGCAAAAATCGTTTTCTCTTTCAGAAGAGCAGTACGAGTATATGATGATAGAAGGGCACAAGCCGGAGGTGCTTATGTCTTATGATGAGACACCGGGTGCGGTAAAAGTCGTTAATGGCTGGATTGATGATGGACACGAGGTATCTGTGATCACAGGACGTCCATATAGTGCTTATGAACCATCACGGATTTGGCTTGATCACCACGGGATTGATAGAGTGAAGCTGTTTTGTCTGAATAAATATGGGCGGGATGCATTTATAAAGGATAGCGAGTTCAGTCTCGAGATAGAAGATTATAAGCGGATGCATTTTGATTATGCGGTGGAGGATTCTCCTGCTGCATTTCGATTCTTTGATCATCTGCCGGCTTTGAAGGTGCTGGTTTATGATCGTCCATGGAATCAGGAGTGTGAGTTTCCGGGAGAGAACTACAATCGGTGTTTTGATTGGGAATCAATAAGAAAAAATGTGCGTTAGTATGATGCCATCGCCTTTGAGTGGAGAGCGAGGATTTCGAGGATGAGTTTATGGAGGTAGAGAAATGCAGAGAGTAGTAGATTTTTTGAAGGAAGCAGAAACGTATTATCTGGCAACGGTTGACGGAGACCAGCCGAGAGT
>JAFYBS010000213.1 GCA_017540125.1 Eubacterium sp. | reverse complement strand
GCGGTTGCCATGCTTCGCTACATTCATTCCACCGGCTGCCGCAACGAGAGCCGATGTGGTGGAGATGTTAAAACTGCCTGCGTTATCACCACCGGTTCCGACGATCTCGAAGATGTCCATACCGGTTTTCACCTGTGTCGCATGCTCCCGCATCGCCGCCGCACAACCTGCGATCTCATCCGTCGTTTCTGCCCGCGCGCTCTTGGTGGAGAGCGCCGATAAAAATGCTGCGTTCTGCGTAGGTGATGTTTCTCCGCTCATGATCTCATTCATCACGGCGTATGCTTCATCATAAGTAAGGTCCTCTTTGTTTACGATTTTTACGATTGCTTCTTTGATCATTTTTTTTAATTCCTCCTATCTTTATTATTCACTTTTTATTGTTGTTTTTTTCTTTTTATCTTCAGATTCCATTCAGAACCTCTTTGTTTTCTTTTTCACTCTGTTTTTTACACTCCGTATGCGAAGGCATCCCCCTTCCTCATGGCCCATCGCTGTCCCTCCTGAAGGAAGTTTTTCAGCATCTGTTTTCCTTCCGGTGTCAGGATGGATTCCGGATGATACTGCAGTCCGTAGACCGCGTTTTTCTCATCACTCACCGCCATCACTTCCCCGTCCTCCGTCTCTGCCACAACCTTCAACGCCTCGGGAAGTGTCTCTCTCTCCACTGCCAGCGAATGATATCTCCCGACCATTTCTTTCTCACTGCAGTCGGCAAAGATCGGACAGCTCTTATCGAAACGCGTCTTCGACTGTTTCCCATGCATCAGCGTCCTCGCGTACCCCACGACGGCACCATATGCCTCGCAGATCGACTGATGCCCCAGGCAGACACCGAGGATCGGGATCTCACCACCCAGCTCCTTCACCACTTGGATACAGATCCCCGCATCCGCCGGACGTCCCGGCCCCGGCGACAGGATGATCTGCGTGGGATGGATCTTCCTTATCTCCTCGATACTCAGCTCGTCATTTCTCACCACCTTGATCCGTGGTTCCAGCTCTCCCACCAGCTGATACAGATTATACGAAAAACTATCATAGTTATCAATTAAAAGTACCATCGCTTACCTCCTTTCCATGTTCCGGACCTCAGAATCAGGTAACTCCAAATAAATATGAATACTCAGCATTCTTTGAAATCCACTTTCACCAATGTTGTTGCGGAGCGGCAGTGAGTGTTTTTCGAGGAACCCTTCATACGGGTGAGCGAGAAAAACACTCACGACCGCGCTCCGCGCATCATTGTTCCTCAGTTGCTTCCTCCAAAGCTTTTAATACTGCTCTCGCCTTATTCAGGCTCTCTTGGTACTCCATCTCCGGAACACTATCCGCCACGATGCCGGCACCGCTCCTCACAAACACCTTGCCGTTCTTCCGATAAGCAATCCGGATTGCGATGCAGGTATCCATATTTCCGGCAAAATCGATGTACCCGATGGCCCCACCGTAGATTCCTCTTTTGTTATTCTCCAACTCTCCGATCAACTGACAGGCACGGATCTTCGGCGCGCCGGACAGTGTCCCCGCCGGCAGTACGGCCTCGATGGCAGACAGCGCATCCTTGTCATCGGCGATCTCTCCTCGCACCGTGGACCCGATGTGCATCACATGAGAAAACCGTTCCACACTGCGCAGGTTCTCCACCTCCACGGTTCCGAACTTACTGATCCTGCCCAAATCGTTCCGACCGAGATCCACCAGCATGTTGTGCTCCGCCAGTTCCTTCTCATCCACCAGAAGCTCCGCCTCCAGCGCCTGATCCTCTTCTTCCGTCGCCCCCCGCGGTCTCGTTCCCGCCAGCGGAAACGTATGCAGGATGCCATCCTCCAGTTTCACCAGCGTCTCCGGTGACGCACCCGCCACCTCCACATCCGTTCCGGAAAAATAAAACATATACGGTGACGGATTGATGGTACGCAACATCCGGTAAGTATTCAACAGATTTCCGTCGAAGGGAGCACACAGACGGTTGGACAGAACGATTTGAAAAATATCCCCTTCCCGGATATATTTCTTCGCCTTCTCCACCATCTCACAGTACTCTTCTTCTGAAAAAAGTGCCTCGATCTCTCCGGTTATTTTTCCGTGATAATCCTTTTTCTTCTCCCCGGTCTTCAGGAGGTTCTCCATATTTTTCAACTCGACAACCGCTTTGTTGTAACCGGTTTCGATATCCTTCAATGACATGTTGGCGATCAGGATGATTTTCTGTTTCACGTTATCGAACGCGATCACCTTGTCGAAAAGCATCACGTCCATATCACGAAACGCTTCTTCATCCCGTACGTCGGACCGGATTGTCGTCTCATAATAATTCAGATATTCAAATGCGAAATATCCGACCAAGCCTCCGGTGAAGGGTGGCATCTCCGGCAATCTCGGACTGCGATGTCTGCCAAGCACCTCCCGAAGAAAGGCCGAAGGGTCTTCCGTCTCAACCTCATAGTCCCCGGTTGACAACTTCCCATCCACACAACTGATGGCCATCTTCGGATCATAGCCTAAAAATGTATATCGTCCCCAGTGCTCACTGGTCTGCGCCGACTCCAGCATATAACAATGCGTGGAGATGTTCTGCAGGATCCGCATCGTCTCGATGGGCGTGATGAAATCCGAAAGGATCTCCCCGCAGATCGGCACGATGTCATAACATCCCTCTGTGGCCAACTCTTTGACCTGTTCCATTGATGGAAAAACCTTCATAGCTTCCTCGCTTTCCGGAGCGTAGCGATGAGACTCGCCCCTTGAATCACTAACAAAACAAAAAGTCCCTGACAAAACCTAACTAAGATTTTGTCAAGGACGAATAAACAAATTATCCGCGGGGCCACCTTGTATTCACGGGTAAACCCGTGCACTCGTAGGATACCATCATATCCCCGGTCTTTGTTTACGGAGGACCATCTCCGTCTCGCATACTGGGCCGTAAGGCTGTTCCGCTCGCCCTCGGAAGTCCATTCAATCCCGCTTTTCCTGCCGCGATCACTCCACCCGCGACTCTCACTTTCGAACCTTTACGAGATCTACTCACTCTTCCTCATCGGTTTGTTTTCACAGATTATATCACATCATTTTTCGAAATGCAAGTGTTTTTTTAATTTTTTGACAGCCGTGAATAGGACTCATCTTTTTCACTCTGTCTTAATGTAGTACACGGTCATGTCACTTTCAATATCCCGAAGGATATTGTCTTCAATCGGCGTTTTCCCCTCCGCATCCGCAAATATTCCGTAGCCGGTAAACTTGTTCAGGTAGAACGAAGCTCCGAACGGGATCTCGCGAGAAATCTTCGTTTCCTTCGGCGTTCCGGGCTCGACGACCGCCTCGACCTTAACCTTTTTGGACGAGTCCTCCTGACACAGCAGTTTCAAATGCGTATATATATCCGGGGCATCCGCCTCATAGTCAATCGTATACTCTTGCCGCTTATATACCTTACCTTTATCGGACTTATAGAATATCACTGCTTTTTTGGGGACAAAGGTTTTGGCCTCTATGATATCTTCCGCCCTGTTCCAATTCCCTGACTGGTCGTTGCCCTCAAAACCCCGATAGTAATATGTTCCATCGTAATAACCATACAATTCTTTCATGTCATCCGCCTGATTCGGATTCTGGGACGGATCATCCGCCTGCGGAAACCGTTTGTAAGCGGAGTAATTATCATAGAAGTCAAAGAAGAATCCGGAAAAATTCATCCCGGGCAAAACGCAATAAGAGGACCCCGAAGAATAATAATTATACTCATAATCCACCTTGTCTTTGGATATAAACTTAATTCCGGAGTATACCCCCTCTTTGTCTTCATAGACTGTCTCTTCACTGTTCAGTTCTTCTTTTTCATCATAGTTTTTCAATTTTGCAAGAAAATGGCCGTATTTTTCCATCACCTTACTGTTTGCTGCCTCCGTGACTGCTTTCTTTTCGATGGAGTCAATTTCACTTTTCTTCAGTTTTTTTACACATACTACATTTATATTTCTCCACCACATATTGCCACCGGCCTGCTTCTTTTTCAATGTAAGACGAGTATTTATCACAGCATACCCGATTTTTTTGAACTTGAGTTGGAATCCGACTTTGTTCTTCGGGAGAGTTTTCTTCGTCACATCAACCACCCGCGGATCATCGACATATATAGTAAGATCCTTTACATCGCTCTTTTTGACATTTTTAAAGGGAACATTGATCGTCTTTCCGACCTCCACCGCAAAACAACCATCCTTCAGCGTATGTATCTCCTCAATACCGCTGAAGGTGGCTGTGGGAACCTTTCCCGCCGCCTGCGAAGTCTTCGCCCCGCCTGCACAGACCAGGGTGGTCATCATCATCAAAACTGCCAAAATACCTGCTACTCTTCTCTTCATAATTACCTCCATTTCTCATTCTTTTTCTGCTCCCCCCTGATGTTCCCCGATATGAAATATCACGCCTGAATATCCTTTCGGCGATACCGAAGGTAGGCCACGATGATTCCGATCAGCAGGAACCAGAATCCGGGAATCAGGTACTTTATCTCCAGGCTG
>JAFYBS010000212.1 GCA_017540125.1 Eubacterium sp. | reverse complement strand
TCTCTTCTGTTTTTCTCTGTATCCCGTTTTTTCATTTACTTTTTCTCTGCCATTTCTTTCGCTTTACGAACACAGGCCATCTGCCCTTCGATCACGGCGGAACGGAATCCTTTTTCCTCCAGTACCCGCACGGCTTCGATGGTGGTTCCTGCCGGGGAGCAGACCATATCCTTCAGCTCTCCGGGATGTTTGCCGGTTTCCAGAACCATTTTGGCACTTCCGTAAACACTCTGTGCCGCCATGCGATAGGCATCGGCTCTCGCCATACCGTCTGCGACTGCCGCGTCTGCCATCGCCTCGATAAACATAAAAACATAAGCGGGTGAACTGCCGCTGACACCGATGATCGTATCGATCATGGACTCCGGAACCACAGACACGATCCCAAAGCTTTCGAATATTTCAACCGCTGTTTTCTTCTCTTCTTCCGTCACAATCTCCGAAAAACACATTCCGGCAGCACCTGCCCCCACCAGCGCCGGTGTATTCGGCATCGTGCGGACCAGATGGATCGCACGCCCGAACAGCTCGATGATGGCATCCATCGTCATGCCGGCCGCAATGGAAATCACCAGCGTGTCATCGTCCACGACATCCGAGATCTCCGGAATCACTTCGTCAAACTGATAAGGCTTCAGGCTGATCAAAAGAACATCCGCTGCCTCTGCTACCTGACGGTTGTCCCTCGTGGTCTGAACTCCCAGTCTGTCATGGATATCCTTCAGCGCCTCCTCGTCCAGATGTGACACGATCACATCCGACGGCTGATACAGCCCTTTTTTCAGAATTCCCGACAGCATAGCCTGTCCCATGTTTCCGCAACCGATAATTCCTAACATACATCCTCCTCGATCATTCCGATCCGTCTCGCGTGCTTCTCCTCTCCGGAGAAGGGAGTATCTAAAAATGTGTCGACGATTTTTTCCGCCAGACCTTCGCCTACCACTCTGGCTCCCATAGCCAGGATGTTGGCATCGTTATGAAGGCGGGTCGCCTCCGCCGAATAGCAGTCGCCGCATACAGCGGCACGGATGCCCTTCACTTTATTTGCCGCAATCGAAATACCGATCCCCGTCCCGCAGATCAGAATCCCTTTTTCACAATCTCCCTTAACGATTGCCTCCGCTACCTTTTTCCCGTATACCGGGTAGTCGACGGAAGCCTCACTGTCACACCCGAAGTCCCTGAACTCATCGCCCCGTTTTTCCAAGTGCTTTTTTATCGCTTCTTTCAAGAGATATCCCGCGTGATCACTAGCTATACCTATCATTTGATTGCTCCTAAATTAACTCTTTTGGTGGCTTTCTGAGGATCACTGCCACCCAAGCCGTTTTTTCATCTTGTACAGTAAATCCTTGAGTTCCAGATAGAGCGCCTCATAGGCCGCCTCATCGCCACCGTAAGGATCCAGAACATCGTCCTCAAGACCAACAAATTCTTTCAACGTATAAATATGTTCCGTCAAGCCGAATGCTTCTACCACCTTAACCTTCTCGGTAAACGACATGGTGATAACCAATGTATTCTCGTCGATGTCCTCCTCGCGAAGAAGCCGGGAAGACTGCTCCTCGCAGGGAACGCCGTGAGAGTTCAGAAGATCGATGGTCTTCTGGTTGATCGGCTCGGAAAAAAGCACTACCAGCCCGCGGGAACAGATTTCGATGGACTTGTCCATCACGATACTTTTCATGATCCACTCCGCCATGGGAGAAATCGTGACGTTTTCCTTACAGACAAACACGACCCTTGTATAGTTGGCCAAATCCACCACCTGGCCGCCCGCCGCCTTCATCAGACGGTTCATCAGGGCGTCTTCCTGTTCGCTTCCGAAAAATGTCTCCGCATAGATCCGCGTCACACCCCGATGATCAAACTCTCTCAGGGAATGGTACAGGTTGTGCCCCAGCGTGTTGTCCTTCTCCGATCCGATGGAGAGCACCACGCCGTATTCGTATCGGTCCATCCGTTCGTCGCAGGTCAGAATTCCCACTTTGTCCGGAGGAAACTGCCTGGCAAGCTCATCGATTTTGACCACCGCTTCGCTTTCGTCTCCGCGAACCACGGTCAGCTCCGCTTTCGGAGCATAGTGCCGGTACTTCATCCCGGGCGCCTTCGGCGCCTGATCCTCAGCCAGGGACGGGGAATCCGGAATTGCTTCGTCCCCGGGTGTTCCGATCACTTCTTCTATCATCTCCCGGGTGATGAACCCCGGTCGTAAAATGACGGGTCGTAATCCCGTCATATCCAAAATCGTCGATTCGTAACCGATTCCTACTTCACCACCGTCGATGATCATATCGATCCGTCCGTCCAGATCCTCGACGACATCCGCGCACTCGGTCGGACTGGGTTTTCCGGAGGCATTGGCACTGGGTGCCGCAACCGGTATTCCCGCCGCGCGGATCAGTTCTCTGGCACCGGCGTGAGCCGGCATGCGAACCGCCACGGTTCCGAGACCTCCCGTGACTGTCTTCGGCACGGCATCGGACTTTCGAAACACCAACGTCATCGGTCCCGGCCAGAAGGTTTCTATCAGTTTTTCAGCCGCCGGCGGTATCTCCTTCACCAGCGGATCCAATTCCTCTCGTTCGGCGATATGCAGGATCAGAGGATTGTCCCCGGGGCGACCTTTGGCTTCATAAACCTTTTTTGCAGCCTTTTCGTCGGTCCCGTCACATCCCAGACCGTAAACCGTCTCCGTCGGGAAAGCCACCAAACCACCGGAACGCAGTATTTCCACTGCCTCACGGAGCTCCTCCGGATCGTATCCGTCTGTTTTATCCCACGAGATAATCCGTGTCTGCATACACCTCTCCTATCATACCACATTTCCGTGATAGAAACAAGCACCAATTTCATCCTGACCGCGGCAAGGCGATCCGACTACCCCAGGACTTTCGTGATCGTGTCCCACGTAATCGATCGTTCGGATCCCATAGACCAGAACGCCACGCCGGCAATCCCGTTTTTCTTTGCCTCGGAAAGCTTGTTTTTGATCGATTTTTCATCCTCAACCCACATACGGTAGGTTTTTTTCTTTCCTACTTTCAGCTCGGTATAATTCTGACCGACTTCCTTGTCCCAGGATTTTCCGGTCCCCTTGTTCCAGATCCAGTTTTCAGCGTCTCCCATCCCCAGCACTTCACTGGTGATCTCCACGCCGTTTGCGGTTTTCTTCTCCAGCCAAAGTCTGGTGAAGAACGGAAGCCCGATCACGACGCGTTCCTTCGGCATCCTTCCGATGGCCTTTGCGATGGCATCCTGTACA
The DNA here is from genome assembly GCA_017540125.1 of Eubacterium sp. GTDB lineage: Bacteria > Bacillota > Clostridia > Lachnospirales > Lachnospiraceae > Eubacterium_F. Next base: position 3,723 of record JAFYBS010000212.1, on the reverse strand, counting down.
TACAGGAGCGAGGATACACTTCCCGCCTCTTCGCTTCCGGCGAAATGCTCATCGTAAGCCATAAAAATGCAGTAGTCAACGATACGTCCCTGTTCCGCAGCGTTGTAGTAAGCGTTATACTCACGGATCGGATAGTTATCCGATGAGATGATGAGGTTCTGCGCGTGAGCCTCTACCGTCAATTCCCTCAAAAATTGCAGATACGCAGAGGCCGCTTCTGCTTTCACTCTCTCAAAATCGACATTGATTCCGTCAAAGGCGTACTTGTTTGCTTCCTTCAGGATGTTCTCTATCAGTTTTCGACGGGTTGTCGTCTGCCCCAAAAGTGTTTTCAGCTTCAGCTTGTCTCCCGGGAAATCCCGCACCGTCGGCCAGATCTGCAGTCCCTTGGCATGCGCCGCCTTCACGTACTGCGCATCGGTGATGGAGGACAGCTTTCCTTTGTTATCCTTCAGAACAAGCCAGGTAGGGGCCAAAACATTCAGCGGTTTGGCATAGTCTATATTCAACGGAAGCGAGGAATAATTCTCGGAACCGATGTTATGCCATCCCATGCACACATTTCCGTCGAGCGCTTTCTGCGTAAACGACGTGGGTTCATGATTGAAGGTCAGCGTCCGCGAATCCGTGTTACGTATGGAATCCATCGGGATGTATCCGGCGATCCCGTCCTTCGTCACTACCGGCTGATAGTCGTTTTCACTTTTTACATTGGTATCAACAAAAAGCTCTTCTCCGGCTTTGGCTTCCACGAGATAGGGGTACTTTTTCCCGGGCCCTGTCCGTACATCGGTATCGCCGTCCAGCGTGATCACCGTATAGCTCTTGGTACGGTCGTAGAAGATGGCGATCCGGTTCGGATTGCTGTATTCCGAATACTCACAGGACGCATTTTTCACGGCAAAGGAAAATGACACATAGAGCGCACCATCCGCCTCAAGCAGAGGTTTTTCACCGTCTTTTTCCTCTCCCACTCCGTAATCCGTGGTTCCTTCTTCAGTCGTATAGGAAAGGATTTTTTCCACATCGTCGACATAAACCCGGTTATCCACATAGGCTCCGACGATGTCAGCCGGAAGGTATGTCTGTCCGTCGATCACACGGCCTTTCTCCTCCGAGATGGTTCCGTCGACGATCAATGCCACTTCATCCTCACTGACAGCAAACACTTTATTCAGATCCGCTTTTTCCGTACTGGGACCCAGCATCCGCAACACCAGATAAGCACCGACTCCCAAAGCCAGCAGCAGCGTCACCAGAACGACAATCAGGATGATCCTCTTTTTCTTTTTACGGTAGACTTCCTCCTCTTCCGGCGAGACAAAATGAGGCTCGTCTTCCGGCTCCGGTTTTTCCATCGTCCGCTCGAGCGCCTCCTCGATCATTTCCGTGGAAAAATCGTCCGGTCTCTCAACCGGATTTACCGCCGATCCTTTTTCCACCATCTCTTCTTCCAGTTTTTTGAACTCGTCGTTCCTGTCCTTCATGTGTTCCTCCCCATCCGAACTATTTTGTTTATTATTATTGCGAAGAACGGCTCCTGAGCTTCAGCAGGCTCTCCGCATTTTTTCCGAGTATTTTCTCCTTTTCTTCTTTTCGAAGAGGGGAATGCTCGATCCATTTGAGACTCTTTCTCTGGCTGGCCCACGGAGAGTCCGTTCCGAACAGTACCCGGTCCGCGCCGAAGGCCCTCACTATCCTGACAAATGCCTCTTCATCCAGCATCCCGTCCAAATCCAGCACCGTCGTCGAAAACGAAGTGTCGATCCGGACGTCTTCACCCACCAGCTTCTCCATCACCTGATCCCACATGCGCCAGCCGCCCATATGTGCCAGGATAAGCTTGCCTGTCCCGGTATCCCGGAGGACTTCCCGTACCATACCCGGCGTGGTATGAACCGGGTCCGGCAACCCGATATCCACCCCGGCATGAACCACGATCCAGAGTCCCAGTTCCGAAGCGGCGTCCACAATCCGTTTGTATCGGATGTCATGGAAAAATGCCCCCTGGTAGTCCGGATGAAGCTTGATCCCCTGCAGTCCCAGGGAGGCGATACCACGAAGAACTCTTTTGTAATCCGGCGAATCCGGATGGATTGCCCCGAAGGACAGAAGTCCCTTCCGCTTCGATGAGAGGTTGGTTTTGTAAGCCACCTCGTTGATTGTCGAAACCTGATGAGGGTTTGTTGCCACCGGCAGGATCAGGGCATAATCAATCCCCGCTGCCTTCGTGGATTCCGACAACCCATCTGCCGTCCCGTCACCGTGTGCGGGAATCCCCGCCACTTCTTTCAGCTTTGCCACGGTTTTTTCCGCGATGGAATCAGGATAAGTATGCGTATGAAAATCGATGATCATGTTGTGTTATCTCCGTCCGTTTTGCACGATTACGCTTCATATCCCACCAGAAACGCTTTTTGATTGATGTCGATCGTTTTCTCCGGTACCGTCTCCGCGATGACATCCAGCCACTCCTGTTTATCAAAGTCCATATTTTTGGCCGCCAGACCGATGATGATCGTGTTGAACACTCTGGCGTTGCCGAGTTTTTTTGCTTCCTCCATGGCATCGATGGAGATGACACGATGATCCTTTTCCAGGGTCGGCAGGATATCTGCCGGATACTCACAGGCGCCTGTTACCACCGGCATCGGATCCATCCGCTGATCGTTGACGATCATCACACCGTCTTTGCTCAAAAAGTGCGCGTAACGCATCGCCTCCAAACGCTCGAAGGCAATCAGAACATCCGCCTGTCCTTCCTCGACGATGGGTTCATATACTTCATCTCCGTAACGAACATACGTTACCACCGACCCGCCGCGCTGAGCCATTCCGTGCACCTCGGACAGCTTGACGTCATAGCCGGCTTTGCGGATAATCCCTCCGAGAATACGGCTGGTAAGCAACGTTCCCTGACCGCCCACTCCGACGATCATGATATTTTTAGTCTGCATTTTTCTCTTCTCTCCTTCCGCGGTACCGGACAAATGCCGGCTTATTTTTCAACGATATCGATTGCGTCGAAAGGACATGTCTTGGCACATAGTCCGCAACCGTTGCACATCGTCTCATCGATGGAAATCGTTCCGTCCCCGTTCTTGGTCAGCGCCGGGCAACCGGGCTTCAGACACTGGCCGCATTTTTTACATTTTTCCGGAACCGGAACGGCTTTGTTCGGAAACTTCATGCCCTTGAGAAGCGCGCAGGGGCCGCAGGCGATGATAACAGACACCTCGTCCTTCGCTACTTCTTCTTTCACAACCTGCTCGAATTTTCTGATATCAAAAACGTCAACCTCGACCACATTTTTTATGCCGAGAGACTGGCACAATCCGTAGATGCTGATCGCCGGAACTTCCTTGCCCTGAAGGGTTTTTCCCGTAGCGGCGTGGTCCTGATGACCGGTCATGCCGGTGGTGGAATTGTCCATGATGATGACCGTTCCGGTTCCCTGGTTATAGACCATGTTGATCAGGGAGTTTACCCCTGTATGCATGAACGTGGAGTCACCGATGACCGCCACCCAGTTTTTGATATAGTCTTTTCCCTTCGCCATCTCCATGCCGTGAAGAGTGGAGATAGAGGATCCCATGCAGACCGTCGTGTCGATGACACTCAGGGGCGGCACGGCACCCAGCGTATAACAACCGATGTCGCCCGCCGCATGCAGGTGCAGCTTCTTCAGAACGCTGAAGGTAGAGCGGTGCGGACAGCCCGGAC
>JAFYBS010000211.1 GCA_017540125.1 Eubacterium sp. | reverse complement strand
CCGTAACCTGAATCTTTATTGGTTTGAGAACGGTAGCGAGAAGGATGAATGGTCCCGTGACGCAGCAGGGAATCCGCCGCATCGTCCGGATGCTGAGAATGTAACTCCCGCACAGCCCGCAACCGGCTCGGCGGCTAAGCTTCCGGCTACTCCGTCCGCAACTACCCTCAATCCGTCGGATGGCGTACCCGGTAAGCCGTCTCCGATGCTTCTCGGTCTGGTTCAGCAGAGTGTTTATCAGGTACTTGCGGTCAACACGCTTAGCGGAAAGGCAACGCTTTCCGGTACAAAGATCGTGCGTTACATTCCGGACGAGTTCATCCAGATCGCTGTCAAGTCATTCCAGGAGTTCGTCGCTAAGTATCCGGATTCCAAGGCGAAGGAGATTCTGACGAACGACCAGAAAGAGATGGAGTATCTGTTTGACTTCAAGGAAGCCAGCCATGCGATCGGTATCTGCATCGGTATGACCGACGGTGTGATCGATGATATCGCGGTTCGTATCCATGCCGATGGTGCCAATGCCACAGCGATCAACGAGATGTTCCAGGATCGCGCGAACAAGATGTCCAAGGTAGCAGATTATATGGGTATTTCCCAGGATCTTGTTAAGGCGTTCTTCCGTCATCTGGCTTATATCGCGAACAAGTCACTGACAGACGACAACTTCGCACTGAAAATCTTTGATTTTATGTAATTATAAAAAAGCGCCCGCGGAAGTGGGCGCTTTTTGAAAAAAAGATTCAGGGGAGATTTGATGAAGAAAATCAAAGACCTGTGGAGGATGTTAAACAGGCCGATATATACAGGCGGTCGATTGAAAGCCAACCTCAGAGCGCTGACGATAGTGAGCTTTATTACAGCGATCATGGGGTTGTCTATGGTTGTGCTGGATCTCGTCCGTCAGGATTATGATGTGCTGATCGGGGCGAGCGTTACCTTCATCGGCGGTCTTGTGTGCTGGTATTTTTCCGGAATACTGAAAAACCGGAAGCTTGCCGTCATCATTCCGACGTTGTTTTGCGTCATTGCATTTACGATTTATCTGTTTCGCGGGACCGGGGAAGGCTACGCGGTTCTGTATTCCTTCCTTCTTCCCATCGGTTTATGCTATTTTGTCAGCGTAAGATCCGGGATTATCCTGTCTTTGTACTATTGCATCCTCTTTTGTGTAGTATTTTATACACCGCTTTTGGAGGTGACAGGAGTGACGTATCCGGATTCCTTCCGGCTCCGTTATCCCCTGACCTTTGTCTGCCTTTCGATCTTTACCTTCATCGCGATGATCCAGTATCACCGAAGCGCGCTTTTTGAGATCGAGCACACGAACAAGCTGAACGAAGAGGTGGCGAAGCAGACAGCCGTGGCAGAGGAGCGAGCCCGGAAGATCGAGGAGATGTCCTATCAGACGATCCACACCCTGGCGCAGGCCATCGACGCGAAGGATCCCTATACCAAAGGTCACTCCACCCGTGTCAGTCAGTATTCGGTCAAGCTGGCCGAGGCGCTGGGATGGGAGAAGGATCGAATTGATGAGCTCCGGTTTGCGGCCCTGCTCCACGATCTGGGCAAAATCGGTGTGCCCGACTCCATCCTGAACAATCCGCGCCGTCTGACGGATGTGGAATACGATATCATCAAAAGCCACACTACCATGGGCGGAGACATCCTGAAGGACCGGATGATGATCGATATGGCTGAGGATGTGGCCAGATCCCATCATGAACGGTATGACGGGACCGGTTATCCGAGAGGACTGAAGGGAACAGAGATCTCCGAGGAGGCCAGGATCGTCGCCATCGCGGATTCCTTCGACGCGATGAACTCCAGCCGTGTCTACCGCAAAGCCTGTGATCCGTTGCACATCTCCAAAGAGCTGATCGAAGGGAGAGGGACGCAGTTCGATCCGGACTTTGTTAACGTATTTATCAAGCTTTGGGATCATGGTGAGTTGAGTGAGATCATGAAAAATGCCCCCGAGGAGGAAGAGGAAAGTATGGAAGCATCCTCGGCACTCCTGCAGGAAGTGATGGAAACCTTTGTGTCCCAGAGCGGGACGGAGGAGATGGACATCACGACGGGCATCATGAACCGTACCTCCGGTGAGACTGCCATCGCGGAGGCGATGAAAGCGGAGAAGGGCTGTTTCGTCTTTTTCGATGTGGACAACCTGAAAAAGATCAACGATGTGAGCGGTCACGAAGCCGGAGACCGGGTTCTGAAGCTGATGGGAGAGACCCTCACGAAGTACAACGAGAACAGCCTCTGCTGTCGTATTGGAGGAGACGAGTTCCTCCTCTTCATGAAAAATGTTACGAAAGAAGAGGCAGAGGACCGGGTAAAACGGATCATCGATGAGTTTGTACAAAAGAAGGATGAGGATGTGGAGATATCACCGGCTTCACTGTCTGCCGGGATGGTGATGAGCAAAACATCCTATTCTTACACCAAAACCTTCAACCGGGCGGACAAAGCCCTGTATCACGTCAAGCAGAACGGGAAAAACGGCTACTGCTTTTACGACAAGGACGCCGAGGCGGCCGGGAACGAGCAGGCCGATGTCAACCAGCTGGTGGACGGTATCCGGAACAGCGGAAGCTACGAAGGAGCCATGGATGTAGAGTATCGCGAGTTTGCCAAGCTGTTTGAGTTTATCTCCAATCTGGAACGGCGTTTCGCTCATCCGTTTAAGCTGATCATGATCACGATGGAGTATGGTTCGGAGGAGGAGCCTCCGGTGGAAGAACTGGAGAACGCCATGTACTTCATGGAACAGTCCATCCTTCAGACAATCCGCGATGTGGATATCATGACGAGATACAACCGTCAGCAGTTCCTGGTGATCCTTCTCGGTACCGATCCCGAAGGTGTGAAAAAAGCAGCGGACCGGATATTCCGAGGATACTACAAGATGAAAGGAAACAGTGAGTTTTCACCGTCCTATTCCGTGGCGGATATGAATGGTAATGAATAAACAAAATATAGGAGGGAATTATGAAAAAAATCGGAAAACTGCTGATCGCGACATTTTTGATCGTGATGGCGGTCTCGGTGGCAGGAACGCCGGCCGGGGCAAAGAAAAAAACAAAACTGTTGGTAAAAGACGCTGAGATGAAGTACTCAAGCTACTGCGACAGCCGGCTTCTGACCGATGGAGTGCAGGGGGTGAATTTTTGGGTAGAAAACCCGAAGAAGAAGGCCACCTACACAGCGGTTTCCGGGGACAAAAACGTGGCGATCGTGGAGAAGAACACCAATAAGGACCTCGACAGCGAATACCGGATTGTGACAACCGGCTTGGGTTCCACGAAAATCACGATTTATGAAAAGCTGAAAAAAGGAAAGAAAAAAACCATCGGTACGATACCCTTGAAAGTAAAAAGGGAAGATCTGGGCCAGGTGGCTTTTGAGAGAATGAACTCTGTCACATCGGTCGGCTTCAATAACATCTGGCTGAAGACCAACCTGAATCAGTCGACCTTTGATCTGGAAAAAAAGTATTATGAGAACATATTTAATAACAAAAAAAGCGGCCTTCATCTGAAAAAAAATGACTACAAGGTGAAGTATTATACGGATGACCCCGAGATCGTCACCGTTGATGACAAAGGAGTGATCACGGCGAAGAAAAACGGTGAGACCGAGGTCGAAATGCAGGTATTTTTCATCGATAATTCGATGGAGAGATTTTCGGTTAATGTCCGGGTATCCGGTGCCGTGATCGTACCGGAGCAGGGAGTTACCATCGATAATATCCGGGATTCCGTCATCGGTCTGAACACACCGGTGCAGCTTGCTGACGGGACGACGACACCGTTGATCAATTTTGACAACGCCGCGACGACACCGGCTCTGAAGCAGGTACAGGACGAGTTGAACAAAGAGATGGAGATGTATGGCTCCATCGGCCGCGGATTTTCCCAGAAGTCCAACCACTCCACGGATATTTATAACGCGACCCGTGACAAAGTGATCGAGTTTTTGGGAGCGGATCCCGAAACCTACACCTGTTTCTACGTCAACAGCACGACGGACGGTCTGAACAAGCTTGCCTCTGCCCTGGTGGAAAGCAAGGATGATCTGGTGCTGGCCACCCGTATCGAGCACCACGCCAACGACCTTTCCTGGCGTGAGCGGTGTCACGTGATCTATGCCGAGGTGGATAAGGACGGGCGCGTGATCTACGACGAGATCGAGAAGCTCCTGAAGAAAAATAAGGGCAAGGTGAAATACGTGACGATCACCGCCGCTTCCAACGTCACCGGTTATGTCACCGACGTTCACCGTGTGGCGAAGATGGCGCACAAATATGGTGCGAAGATCATCGTGGACGGAGCTCAGATCGTGGCGCACCGCAAGTTCAAAATGCTGGGGGATACGCCGGAGGAGAATATCGACTTCATGACCTTCTCGGCGCACAAGATGTACTCCCCCTACGGTGGCGGGGCCGTGGTGGGACTGGCGGATGAGCTCAACAAGCATATGCCAACCTTCTACGGTGGAGGAACCATCAAAGTCGTCGGTGACAACTGGCAGATTTACAAGGACGCGCCGGCCAGATATGAGGCCGGATCACCGAATTATCCCGGCGTGATCGGTCTGGGAAAAGCAATTGAGATCCTGAGCGGTGTGGGATTCGATGCCATCGAAGCACACGAGAAGGTTCTGACCAAGAAACTGGTGGATGGTTTGAAGAAGCTGCCGAATATCATCATATATGGAGATTCGGAGAACCTGGATGACCGGGTGGGTGTCGTAACGTTTAACTTCAAAGACATCAATTCCTACATGATATCGCAGAAGCTGTCCGAGCTGGGAGCCGTAGCGACGAGACGTGGCGCGTTCTGTGCGCATCCGTATGTATGGCGCCTGATGGGTATCTCCGATGAGCAGGCCCGGGATTTTGAGAACTGTGTGGATATGAACACGGCCGGTATGGTGAGAGTCAGCTTCGGAATTTATAACACGGAGGAAGAGGTGGACCGGTTCCTAGAGATGATGCCGAAGGTGATGGAAGAGGCAAAGAAAGATTCGGAAGGAAAGGATATCACTCCGGAGTACTGATGATTTCACTCTTATACCACAGGTGAAACTGCAAAAAAGTGAAGGGAGCGCGCTGCATCGCAACGCGCTCCTTTTAGCACAGTAGCTCAATCGCCTGTTCGGTCAGATAGATCGCCGGGACGATACCGATATTGGAGTTGTGGACGCTTTCCCCGACATGGTGTCCTTCCGAGGTAGTAATCCAGACATAAGGGATATGCAGATGTCCGTAGGGTGTGCGGAGCCAGTAGGGAGTGGATTTGTTGGGGATGGACTGTTTCCATTTGGTATGTTCTTCCTTGGACAGGATGAAGATCCGGTCGCGGGAGCTTTCGGTTTGATACAGAAGGAGTTCATCGGGGGAGACATTTTTCAACGACAGCCCCTCCCGGATGGGAGCCAGCCACACGTCATGGAGATAGGAACGCAGAAAGCAGTCGCGCCAGCGGTTGGTCTCACCGTAGCCGACATGGTACATCGCCTCGTGAGATAACACAACAAAACCATCGCCGACCTTGGCGATGACATCCCACTGTCGATATCGTCCGTCCATCATCAGGACGAAGGATTTTTTGATATACGGTTTTTCCGCGACGGGCGGTTCCATGACGGACTCTGCCATGCCGGGCTCTTCCTTGCTGGGCTTTTTCATGTAACGTATCCCTGGATTCCCTTTCGTTTCCTTTCTTCTAGAATACCTTATAATCCCCCATTTTTCAAGTGGATTCTTGTGTAATGAAAAAAAAATTGTTACCATTCACGGCTGAACAACAGCCAAAAACACAATGAATGCTTGCATTCAAATGTGTTTTTGGCTGTTGTTCAGTCTGAAGGCCGTCACTTCCCGAATGAGAAAATCAGTCCCGAAGGGACAGTGGAGCATGGCACTT
>JAFYBS010000210.1 GCA_017540125.1 Eubacterium sp. | reverse complement strand
CTCCATGTATCCCTTCTTGTCCTCCTCATGGATGACGATGATCGGATGATCATGGAGTACCAGAAGATAGTTCATCAGCAGTCGGCCGGTCCGGCCGTTCCCATCCGCGAACGGATGGATGTTTTCGAATTTCGCATGGAAAAATGCCGCGGCCGTAAGTGCCTTCTCCGACGGTACGTCCTGGACATCCTGCAGAAGCTCATCCATCTCCTCCGGAACATCCTCCGCCAGCGCACCGATTTCATATCGGCCGGTGACGAAATCACCCTTTTTGTAGTGGCCGGGACGCTCTCCCTCACGGTATCTCTTCTCATCAAAGGTTCCCATCGTCAGGACACGGTGAAAATCCTTTACCAGTGCCTCATTCAGCTTACGCCCATCCTCAAAAGCCTCCAGGAAGGCATTCCAACTGAACTTGGCGTTCTGCAGGGAGGTGATATCCTTGACGAAGCCGGTGTATTCGGTCACACGACCAGACTTGAAAATTTCCTTCGCATCCTGATAGTTAACCGTAGGCACCTCAATCCGTGTCGAATTGTAAGCCATGGATACCGCCACATCGTTTACTACCACATCCATCGCCGCGCTGTTGATGATCTTTTTGGTCTGCCAGTAGGTGACTACTCTCTCATACGTTACATCTGCCATAATATCCCTCCATGCCCTTTTAAGAAACGTGACGCCCGGCTTCGCCGGACGGCCTCACTTCTGGTAAAAAGGGGACGCCGAAGCGTCCCCTTTTCAATTCCGTTAAACTCAATGTCAATTATTTAATCTTGACCTGCTTGCTCTTTTTCTTGTTGTACTTCAGACCGTACTTCTTGCAAAGCTTCTTGTCCTTTACGATTTTCTTGAGCATCTTCTTAAGAGCCGGGCTCTTAACAATGATGGTCTTCAGATTCTTTGCTTTCTCAAAAGCACCCGGTGCCAGCGCATCTATCTTGGTAGTCACACCACACTCCGTGAGGGAAGCCGGGATTGTGATCTTCTTTGCCTTGGCATTGGTAACCTCGAACAGCATGAAGAAGGCACCGCCTTTATCATCCATCGAAGATACAAAGCTGACTCCGCCTTTCTCTGCCATTGCACCGGGAGAAAGCACAAGATCCGTAATACGATCTGCCGGGATTGCCAGCTTCTCAGACGATACAGCGAAGGTGATAACTGCGTTCATGTCCATCGGAATCTCCATTCCGCCGAACTTCATACCTTCCATCTTCATGCCGAAGTCCATCTCCAGCGGTGTATAGTCAGCAGCAGCTACGATGAAGTCAACGCTTCCGCTGCAGGCCATATCCTTGATCATACTGTTGAAATCAAAACCACCGGTGCTGCCACCCATGTTTCCTCCGAACATGCTGGACATGCCCTCCGGCATAGCTTTCATCATCTCGGAGATCAGAGCAGCGATCTCACCCTTCGCGTAGTTGATTTTCAGGGAAAGCTTCTTGGACGGTACACCGTTCCATACAGTCTCGTTCGCGGTGATGGTAACATGTCCCTCAAACAGCTTAAGCACTTCCGGTGTGATCATCGAGGTGAACATGTTTCCTTCCGACTCGCCTACTCCGAAGCCCTGCAGATAGGAAGCACCCGGGAAAGCACTTACGAGATTCATCTGGGATCCTTCCGGACGAACGTAAAGAAGGTTCTTGTCCAGATCCATGTACAGGTCTACACTGGAAAGCTTCTTGGTACCCAAGAAAATCTCTTTTGCGCTCTCCTCATCAAAAAGCTCTACAAAGCTCGGCATGGTAGAGTGACCTACCTTCGAAGTTGCGTCCACATCCATCGTCATCTCAAAATTGATGCCGGCGGATGATCCGGATACGGTGGTCTTGAGCGTCTGGCTCTTCGCGATCTCTGAGATCTTCGCGCCTACTGCCTTCATGGCAGTGCCGAACTCCTCGGGAGTCATAGTGGTTTCCGCGGCAAGTGCCGGGGTCTCTGCGGGCGATACACCGATACTGCTGACTACCAGTGCTGCAGCCAGTACGATGGATCCGCCGATCCTCTTCAAACGATTCATCTTTTTTCCTCCTTAATAAATGGATTTTGCCGGATAAATGGCATCCGGCCATTGACTTGTGTTTCGTTGAATTGAACTATAGCACACTTCTCTCAAAAAATCAACCCCAAACTACGAACGGTCATTTTCTGTGTCCGAACGGTCAGAAGAAGGTGTGCTATGCGAATTTACGCTGTTTTCCCGCATTTTTCGGCCCTCCGCGTCGGTATTACTTGACGATTTCCGCATTTTTAGGTAAAATCGTAATCAGATCGATATCGAGCTACACCAAAAGAAAGAATGGGGGAAATCATGGCCAAGAAAAAGATCCTGATCGTCGATGACGATGAAAATATCGCCAGCCTCCTGTCCCTGTACCTGACCAAGGAGTTTTTTGAGTGTAAAATCGCGGGAGACGGGGAGACGGCATTGCAGATGAATTTGGATTTCAAACCGGACCTGATCCTGTTAGATATCATGCTTCCGGGGATGGACGGTTATGCCGTATGCCGGGAGTTGCGACGGGACCACCTGACGCCGGTGATCATGCTCTCTGCCAAAACCGAGGTTTTCGACAAAGTTCTCGGACTGGAGCTGGGTGCCGATGACTATATCAGCAAGCCGTTTGACAGCAAGGAGATGGTGGCCCGGGTCAAGGCGGTCCTCCGCCGGTATGAAAACGGGGCTCACATCGCCGAAGAAAAAGGGTCTTCTACTCCTACCGAGGAAGTGATATGCGATGATCTCGTCGTCAACCATACCAACTACACGGTTTCCCAGGGTGGACACCTAATCGATATGCCGCCGAAGGAGCTGGAGCTTCTGTATTTTCTGGTCTCTCACCCGAATCAGGTATTTACCAGGGAACAACTTCTGGACCGCCTGTGGGGGTACGAATTTGTCTCGGAAACGCGTACGGTGGACGTCCATATCAAACGGCTTCGTGAGAAGCTGGAGGAACGGGACTCCTACGGCATCGCCACGATCTGGGGAATCGGCTACCGGTTTGAGCGGTCAAGCGCGAGGTCGGAAGGATGAAAAAAAGAAAACGCAGAGGTCTTCACATATTCGGCAAAACCACGCTGATCAAAAAAATCCTCGCTTTCTATCTGGTCATCGTCGCTGTTTCGTTTTACTTCATGCTGGCTGTCGGCCGAAACTACATCTACCGGCAGGTTCAGGAGGAAACCGCTGCCTCCCTGGAGGATGCCATCGATCGTCTGATGAAGTCTACCCTGATCGGCACGAACTACGACGAAAAAAAGCTGGCCGAACTGCGCCCCTCCTTCGAAGTTGCAGCGCAGGCTGCGGGGGGCCGGATCCTGATCATCCGTGAAACCGGTGAGATCATCCTAGATACGGAAAAAGTGACTGGAGAACCGTATTATAATGTTCTGCAGCACGGGGAAGTCAGTTTTCTCCACAAGAACGCCACCTATAACTACACGATCGGAGGATACCTGGGAACCCCCTGTCTCTGTATCACCACGCCGCTCCGTCACAGCAGTCAATTTCAGGGGTATCTCGTCTTCGCTCACGCGGATTCCATCATTATAAACCGCTCCGACTACTACTATAACATCCTTGCCACGGTCTACTACATCGTGATCGGGCTCCTGTTGCTCACCTATATCGGGCTGTATTTCTTCTGCTTTATTCCGTTGAAAAAGCTTCGCGCCGGCAGCAAGGACTTTGCCATCGGCCGCGACAACCCGCCCATCATCATCCGGTCCAACGACGAATACGGCGAAATGGCTCAAACTCTGAATGTCCTGGGACAGGAGCTCTCCAAATTCGATGACTTCCAGCGAAAATTCCTGTCCAACATTTCCCATGACTTCCGCTCCCCCCTGACCTCGATCCGGGGGTACCTGCAGGCGTTCAAGGACGGTGTGATCCCTTCGGAAGAGACGGAAAAATACCTGGATATCCTGATTTCCGAGACGGATCGTCTGACGAAGCTGACCAACCAGATCATCGATCTGAACTCCTACGACAAAGACAACATCCTGCTCTCCGTCTCCTCCTTTGACATCCATGATACCATCCACCGGGCCATCGACGCCCTGGATGGTCTGGCGATGAAGCGTCGGATCGCTTTTCGCACGGAGTTTGCCGTAGAGGGGGCTCTTTTTGTGGACGGTGATCCGGAAAAAATCCACCAGGTACTGTTTAACCTGATGGAAAATGCCGTCAAATTCAGTTACGAAGATACCCTGATCTACGTCCGGACCTCCGTGAAAAAAGACAAGGTCTTCATCTCTGTCCGGGACACCGGAATCGGCATCCCGAAGGACGATATCGGAAAAATATGGGATCGTTTTTACAAATCCGACCTGTCCCGGGGCAAGGATAAATCCGGCACCGGCCTGGGTCTCCCGATCTGCAAAGAGATCATCACTGCGCACAAAGAAACCATCGATGTGGTCAGTACGGAGGGCGCCGGCTCCACCTTCTCCTTCCGCCTGCCACTGTCCAAACGAAAAAAAAGCGGGTGAAACCCGCTGATCATTTCCAGTGAAGCCGGTGCAACTCACCGGCTTTTTTCAATTCTCCGAACCCCCGCTGCCTCATCACTTCGTAAGCGATCACCGCAACAGAGTTGGACAGGTTCAACGAACGGGTGTCCCCCAGCATGGGAATCCGGATCGTCCGGGCTTCGTTCTCCACGAGAAGCTCTTCCGGGATTCCGGCACTTTCCTTGCCGAAAACGACATAGCACTCGTCCTCATAGTTCACATCACTGTATATATGCCTGGCCTTCGTGGTGGCCATATAGATCGGAACATCGCCGTCGATCGGTTTATTTTTACACAAAAATGAGGACCAGCTGTCATATACCGTGACATCCAGCTGATCCCAATAATCCAATCCTGCGCGGCGTACCCACTTGTCCGTGACCTGAAACCCCATCGGTTCGATCAGATGAAGTCTCGCTCCGATCGCAACGCAGGTTCGCCCGATATTGCCGGTATTCTGAGGAATCTCCGGCTCCAAAAGTACAATATTCAACACGTCTCAGCTCTCCTGCTTCAAAGCCAGGAAGAGATCAATCCCGCCCCCGTCAAACACCATCGGCACGCAGAGTGACTTCGCATAAGTGGAAGTGAAGCTCACCTCGCCGTGAGAAAGCGTCGGCGGCGTGATATCAATACCGATACCGGAGGATGAGAACACCGTGGAGGCATTACCCATGATCATGTTCCCCAACTCCGAAAGTGCGGAAGAAGCAAAATCATCGATCTGCTTGATCTCCGTCATACACATCTTCGATGCGATGGCACATGCATTCTTCTCGGACATCGCAATCAAAACCTGTCCCCGCATCTCACCGGTAACACCGATGATGATTACCCAATCATCCTTGCTGAAGGATGCCTCTTTCAAGACGGGCTTCTGGATGGCAACTTCAACAAAGCACACATCCTGCAATATCTTCTTTGCGGTCATCAGAAACGGATTTATATGTTCCGCATTGAGTGTTGCCATATCACCGTCCTCCTATCCCTGTAGTCAAGATACTTAGTCATTATATCACATTTATCGCAAGCTGTCTACAAAAATCTTTATCTTCTCCAGGGCATTTTTCAAATTCTCGATGGAATAGGCGTAGGAAATTCGCAAAAATCCCTCGCCGCAGTCGCCGAATGCCGTTCCCGGAACCACCGCTACATGCTGGCTTTCCAGGAGCTTCGTGGCGAATTCCTCCGAGGTCAGTCCGGTGCTTTTTATGCTGGGGAATACGTAAAAAGCTCCCCTCGGCTCAAAACAGGGAAGTCCCATTTCGTTCAGCTCGTGAACGAGGAACCGCCGCCTCTCATCGTAGCTTTCCCTCATGAATTCGACGTCTTTGTCGCCGTTTCTCATCGCCTCGATGGCGGCATACTGACTGGTCGTGGGGGCACACATAATGACGTACTGGTGTACCTTTATCATCTGTTTCAGTATATTTTCCGGCGCAGCTGCGTAGCCGAGCCTCCATCCGGTCATGGCAAAGGCTTTGGAAAAACCGTTGATGAGCACGGTTCGTTCCTTCATCCCCGGTAACGAGGCAAAGGATACATGCCGTTCTCCGTAGGTCAGCTCCGCGTAGATCTCATCCGAAAGGACGAACAGATCGTGCTTTTCCACCAGCTCCGCTATTTTCTTCAGCTCCGGTCCGCTCATCACAGCCCCGGTAGGGTTGTTGGGAAAGGGGAGAACGACGAGCTTTGTCCGCTCGGTGATCGCCGATTCCAGCTTTTCCGGCGTCAGCTTGAACTGATCCTCGGCTGAGAGCGGCAGCCTCACCGGAGTACCGCCTGCCAGTATCACACAGGGTAGATAGGACACGTAACACGGCTCGGGAATGATCACCTCATCACCGGGATCCAGCATCACACGACAGGCAATATCGATCGCCTCACTGCCTCCCACCGTGATAAAAATCTCCCCGGCGGAGTAGGACAGATCAAACCGTCTCGCCAGGTATTCTCCGATGGCTTCTCTCAACTCCATCAGACCGGAATTGGAGGTATAGAATGTACGTCCCTTTTCCAGGGAATAGATTCCTTCCTCACGGATATGCCAGGGGGTATCAAAATCCGGCTCACCAACACCCAGAGAGATAACATCCTCCATCGTGTTGGCCAGATCGAAAAACCGGCGGATCCCTGAAGGTGCCAATCCGGTTACTGCTTTCGATAAAGGATCTCTCATGGTGTGATCAACTGCCTTTCATCAGTGTCCTTCAGTTTTTCCAAAGGTACACCGTGCTGTTTGTATTTTTTCAGGACAAAATAGGTTGCGCAACTGACGATGGATTCCATAGGGGCCAGCTTCTGCGTGACGAACTTTGCCACCTCTTTCATGCTGCTTCCGTCGATGGTCACGGTAAAATCGAAGTTCCCGCTCATCAGGTAGACATCCTTCACTTCGTCGAACTGATAGATTCTGGCAGCGATTTTATCAAATCCGCGGCCTCTCTCCGGTGCTGTTTTCACCTCGATCACGGCCGTCACCTTCTCATCACCGGTTTTATCCCAGTTGATCAACGTGGGATATCCGCAGATGATGCCTTCCTCCTCCATCTCCTTGATCGCGTTTCTGATTTCCTCCGGGGTAGCATCCAGCATAGCCGCCAGATCCTCGGAAGAGAGCCTGGCGTTCAACACCAGGTTTTTCAGGATTTTGTCTCGCATAGCTTGTCCCCTTCCTGTTATCATTCTGAAGTATCTCTATGAATTGCCTTGTATAACTCGTCCACCTGCGGCGGCTCGAGATATCGTTTTTCATCGCCGTTTCGTACGATCCGGTCTGCCCCCTCGATCACATAGCCGATGACTGCGGCATGGATTCCCGCACTCTCCAGCATATCAACGAGGAGATTCCCCTTTTGTGTTCCGATCAGCATTGATCCGCTGGACATCATCATATAGGGATTGATATCGTATACCTCACAGATTTCCACGGTTTCCTGGCGGATGGGGATTTTCCGGATATCCACCTCGAACCCGACGCCCGACGCCGCTCCCATCTCCCACAGGGCGCCGAAAATCCCGCCCTCCGTGACGTCATGCATGGCCGACACACCGACTTCCTTCGCAACCTCGCTCTCCGGCATGACGTTCATCAGCTCCGAAAAATTCTTGGCATTCTTCACGATTTCCGCGGGAAGATGCTTTATCAGCTCCTCCTCACGCTCTGCCGCCAGGATCGCCGATCCCTCCAGACCGATCCATTTGGTGACTACCAGCTCATCGCCGGGACACAGATCCGCCGTGGCAAACAGCTCCTCACGATTGGTTTTCCCGACTCCGGTCACGGATACCAGCGGCATCGTCACCGCATCCGATACCTCACCGAAACCTCCCAGAATCTCGACATTGTAATGCTCGGACAGATTCGCGATATCCTTCACGATGGCCCGCAGGTCACTTTCTCTGCTCCCCACGGGAAGGACGATGTTAACCAAAAGGCCGATCATCTTTGCACCGGATGCCGCCACATCGTTGGCTGCGATCTGAAATGCCAGTTTTCCCACATCCCGGGCCGGAGCGATCATCGGATCTACCGTGAATACGAAGGCTTCATCCTCGCCGGCTTCGATGGCGGAACAATCCTCCCCGACTCCCAGATGAATCAGCACCTCCGGTCTTTTGACATGAAGCTGGTTCAGCACCGACCGCTTCATAATCTTTTCCGATACCTTTCCGATATCCAGTACCTTATCCTCAAACCCACCTGCCATATTCACTCTACCTATCCCTCTTGTTGCCCGATATCAGCGCTATCCGTACCGTTATTCCGTTTCTTCCGTCCCTTCTTCCGCACCCTCAGGCTCCTCTGACTCTGCCGGCGCTTCCGATTCCTGCGCTGGCTTGGGCGTTTTCCTCGGTTCCGGAGCCGCTCCCGATCCCTTGGTTACGTGACGGGGAACCGCCTTGTAGGAGCTGGAATTGATCTGCTTTTTCTCGGACTTTCCGTTCTCCGTCACGACTTTCCAGAGAACCGCTTCATATCCGATATGAGCACTCTGCGTCACAACCTCATAGGACGGAGGCTGAGTCGGATCATACGTCACGATATCCTCACCAGGCTCTGTTTTTTTCAGGACCTCGGACACGAATTCGACCTTACGGTCCGGTGATCGGGTCTCTTCCCCGTACACATTGAACCAGATGGTGCCGCCTCCGGCACTTCCCTGTATCATCACCGGAACCTCTGTGTTGTTCCGGAATTTAAAGTCTTTATAGTCCCCGGCGATCGCCGCGTCCATCGATGGCTTCACATAACTGACCACCATGGAGTGAGGAGACCGCTCAACGACCTCCAGCTCCGCGCGGAGTACGGCGTTATAAAGCGTCGTGGAAACCTGACAGACCCCGCCGCCGATGGAATCCACCACCTCTCCGTTGCTGTAGGACGGAGCCGCGAAATACCCGTTTTCCTCCGTCAGAGGCGTGATATGATCGTGAACCGAGAAGGTCTCTCCCGGCATCACGACACTGCCGTTGATGAGTCTGGCGGCATTGGCCAGGTTTTTGGACCGTGTCTCGTTGCCGGCAGAATAATTCGTAGAGAAGGAGCCGATCTTGTCCTTGCAGCGTCTGGCTGTCTCCTCGGACACCTTCGGTTCACGAACCGTCGTAACCGCCTGCGCCCGGATATCTCCCTCCGGTGTCTGGTTGATCTGATCTGCGATCACCCCCACCGTCGCTTCGACATCGACCTTCAACCCGGTCTTGGATTTTGTATAGGTCAACGTTCCGTCAACCAGCTTCACCGTGGCATCCACCGGCATTTTCGTTTTTTTGGCACATTTCTTTTTAACGAATTTGGTGACCTTGGCCTCGGAGTAGGCAAAAGAAAGCGAATAATTCCGGTGCTCCGCCTCAATCTTTTTGATCTCGGCATAGTTGGTGAAAACATTTCCTTCCTTGCCGAGCTTCATCGCCTGATTCACGACATCGTTCTCTTCCAGACGATAATCCAGCTGTGCTAACGGAGTATCCACCGTCTTCCCATCCACATCCACATACAGCGTACGGTTGATCCTGCCCTGAGCAAACGTATCGATCTGGGCCTGCGCTTCCGCGGCAGTCATTCCGCCGATACTGATGCCTTCTACATAAACTCCGGGGATGATACGGTTGTCATCGGGTTTATTATTCATATAAAAAATAATCACATAGGAAAGGATCAACATGATCATGATCGCGATCACCAGGAGCGCGGGTCGATAATGCGGTCTTCTTTTCGTGCGCATCGGTACTCCTCCGAAATATAACCTCTTGTTTTTTTTTTCAATATATATTACAATATTACTGTTACCATTCCATATATTGATTTTTACATTCAAAACAGTATAACATAAAAAATCCCATAAATCAACAAAAAAAAGAAAAAACGGGAGATTTTGATCTCTCCCGTTGTCCGTTTGCAATGGAACATATTGTGGTTTTCGTCATTTCCGTCTCAGAAAGCGTCACGCCCGGCTTCTCCGGACGACTTCGCTCAGGAAGCGATCGTCGCTACCAGTCCGAAAACCATGGCCAGGATCACTACTATACAAATGATAGCTGCGATCCACCGCTGTTTTTTACGATTTAACATAGGACTCCCCCTTTCTTAGGGTTTGTAGTAATATTATCGGAGGTAATAGTTAAAAATGGTCATACCTGTTTGCATCATAATCTTCGTCATCTTTATCGCGTGGACGCAGTATGAAATGAAGAAATCCTCCAAGCAAAACCAGGCAGTGGAAGATGCCTTCTGGGCCAGGGAGTACGAGGCAAACCACGCTCCGAAGCATGACATCTCCGGACTGCCCCTGCTTCATTTTGACGAATCCATCCTGCCGCTGCCGCCGGAAGGCATGTTTTCGGAAACCGACGATATCACGGGCTACCTAAAAGAACTTCGCCGTCTCCTGAAAGAGCCGATGATCGACCTTTCGGAGTATACCAATACGGATCTGAAACTGGCCTACGGAGTCGGAAACTTCAAAACGCTGTCGGACTACGATGAGAATTACTCCAGCTTTCTGCTTTTGCTGACCAACCTTGCCCGCGGCTACGAACGCCGTGAGCTGTACGACCTGGCCGAGCAAACCTACCGTGTCGCCCTGGAATGCGGTTCCATCAAACTCCAGGATTATACCGGTCTCGCCGAGGTGTATCTGGCAAAGGATGATCCCGCTGCCGTCTCCGCTCTCATCGAGGAAGTAGAGACCGGGGACAATCCGCGTAAAGCCGGCGTCATAGAGGAACTGAAAAAGGTACTGGCCAAATATCAGTAAGGATACTCAAAAATAGAGGCATCCCGATGGATACCTCTATTTTTATTTTTAAAGCAGGTGATGGGAATCGAACCCACGTGTTCAGCTTGGAAGGCTGACATTCTACCATTGAACTACACCTGCAAAGGCTCTTGCGATGAAAAATCATCAAGCAAGAGCCATTTTACTATGGTTTTTGTTTTTTGTCAAGTGTTTTTTTCGGTGAAAACATCAGAAAGAGTCGTCCGGCAACTCACTGATAACCACCGGCACCTTCACCTGTGCCACGGTGGCATTGCCCTTGGAGTATTTCTTCATCATATAGTCACTCCATCCGGCCTTCATAACACGGATGCTGCAGGGTGAAAGAACGGTGGCCCGATGGGTATCGTACCGTGCCAGACGGCTTCGCAAGCCCTCATCCAGTTTTTGACTGAATGCTTCTTCGTCCGGGATGTCCCGGTCGGTTTCCAGGCATATTACATAACTTACGGTAGACGGATCAGGATATACCTGCGTCATCTTGCATTCATATCCCATCTCGGCCACTGTCTCCTTAATCGCTTTTGACAGCAGGGACCCGGCGAGTTTTTCCTGGGCGAGATTGGCGATATCCGCCAGCTTTGTTACGAAATATATATTTGGTGTGTTGCCGGTAAAACCGTCCACATGAATGAGATCATTCAGCCGATAACGATACAGTCCGGCGTTAGTCGTCAGTATCAGTTCGTAGTTTTTGCCGTCCTCCAGTTCGTGTGCCAGAAGGGGGTCGCCACCCTCCTCCGGGATAAACTCGAAAAAGCAGGTAAAGGTGGACAGAACACCCGCCGGTGTTCCCGGTCTGGTTGGGATGTTGAACTTCGTCTCACTGGCACCGTAGCCGACATCGATATAAGCGGTACTTTCCGGCAGGAGAGGACGTACCTCTTCGACATATACACCGACACTGCCGCCCAGCCAGAATCCGGCCGCCATCAGATGCGGCCAATAGTAGCGCGGCGTGAAATGATCCGCTTTCCGTAATGCCTCCAGTTCGTCCGCACGTGTCGGGTTAGGAGCCAGCTGTGCCGCGAGCATATCGGCCAGCTCCTCCGACATCGTATAGCGGCAACCGCCGTTTCGGATATCCTCGATAAGTTCCAACGCGTGTTCTATGGCAAACTCCACGATATTTTTCATCATACGGGCATTGTTCCCCAACAGCGCCGTCACATCGCCGAATACGAGAGAGGTCCGCAGCATCACATAGAGCAGTTCATCTCCCTCAAACTCGTTTACCACCTGGGGGACGTAGGTCAGCCGGCTCTGCAGCTCCGGATCCACCAGTTCGGACGAACGTCCCGAGGCTGTACCGCGGGGAATCCCGGCCTCTGTGGTGTCCAGGGAAGACTTGTTGAAAAAGGCGAAGACGCGGTTGGCGGCCTTTGGTGAAGCCATAAGGAATATCTCTGTGTTCCGTGCCCGAGAAATCGCTTTGCGCGCGATCGTCTCACGTTCGCTCTCCGGGATAAACTTGTAATCGGCTGTCGTGCCCGAGGTTCGGTAGAAAAAGGTTGCTTTTCCCGGGAAGATCAGGTCGGCTTCGCCCTTCTGGAGACGCTCACTGTAGTCCGCATAATCCGACCAGGCAGAGAGTGAAACCTGCTTTCTGTAATCTTCGATCGAACGGATCTCATCAAAGTGATGCGCCTTGCCGAACTCGGTTTCCCGGTTGGCGCGGAGCATCTCCATCAATACCAGCTCCTGCGTCCCCTGACAGTCCGTAAACAGCGCCTCCATTGCTTTCAGGAAACCATAATCATCCAAGCCCATAAGGATTTTGGCAAGCTGTGTTCCCCGGGCAGCCTGTTTCAGCTGTTGTACACGCCAGTGAGCCAGCGGGCGGGCCATCATTTGTTTTTGCAGGTCTTTCATAAAGATCGAAATCAGATCCTTTTTCCCGAGCCACGAATCAAATCCGGCTGAGGAATTTACCTCACCCACGACAAAACCGTCTTCGGTAAAAAGCAGATCAATCCCGGCCATTCGCAGTCCGATAGCCTTGGAAACCTTGTGACAGAGGTCCTTCATATCCTCCGTGAGCGGGTACTCCTCGGCGGTTCCGCCCATATGAAGGTTGGAGCGGAATTCGTTGGGGTCTGAGGCTGTTCTTTGCGCTGCAAACACAGCTTCGAAGCCAATGGTGAGCACACGGACATCCTTTCCCTTGGAGGTGGATATGTACTCCTGCACAAGCATCCGCGCCTCGGAGTTCTTCAGCTTTTCCATCGCCGCATCCAATTCTTCCTCCGTCTGAATCAGTTCCACGCCTTCGCCGCCGAAGCCGTCATCCGGTTTCATGATCAATGGGAGACCGATCTCCTGAAGGATGAGCTCCTTTTTCATGGATTGGCGGAACACCAGTGTTTTGATCGTCGGCAATCCCTCTCTCGCGAGGATCTGATAGGTCTCGATCTTGCTGAGTGCTGCTTTCTTCGCTTCGATGGGGTTGTAGTTGAGTGCGCCGAGTTTCTCCAGCTGTCTCGCAAAGGGGAACACCACGCCGTTCTCTCCGTCGGTGTCTACCACATAGAAAAAGTCCGGTGGTGCGACTTCCTCGCCGCGTACCCAGATTTTCGCCGGCAGACAGTCATCGATCTCATAGGCGACGTCACTGCAGTCGATCACCTCGACGGTATGCTCGCCGAGATTGACATTAGCGAGAAGTCTTTCTACGGAGTTCTCGAATTTTCCTGCTGTTAAAAACCATCCTTTCATAGACACCTCTCATTCCGGAGCCTATCGACTCCTGTTTATTTTGAATATACTTTTATGCGTAGGAGCTGTTGTACAGATCGGCGTAGTACCCGCCTTTTGCCATCAATTCCTCGTGGTTACCGACTTCCTTGATATCTCCGTCCTTCATAAAAATGATACTGTCTGCATGTTTGATCGTAAACAGACGGTGAGCAATCATAAAGGTCGTATGTCCTTGCATCATCTCATTCATTGCCCGGGTAATCAGCACCTCGGTTCGCGTATCGATATTGGACGTCGCCTCGTCAAGGATGAGAATCTGAGGATTTGAAATCACGACACGCGCGATGGACAGCAGCTGTTTTTCTCCTACGCTGAGCGATCCTTTATCATCGTCAATCCAGGTATCATATCCCTGTGGCAGTTTGTTGATAAAGGAGTCGCACTGAGCCTTCTTTGCCGCCTCGATAACCTCCGCCCTCGTGGCATCCGGTTTCCCGTAGGCGATGTTGTCGTGGATCGTTCCGGAGAAAATCCAGGTATCCTGGAGCACCATACCCATATGGGAACGGAGTCCGGTCCGTGTCATTTTTTTCGTATCGATATCATCCAGACGGATTTCGCCGCCCTCGATCTCGTAGAATCGCATCAGGAGATTGACCAGTGTCGTTTTGCCGGCGCCGGAGGGACCGACGATGGCGAAGATCTGCCCCGGTTTTGCATGGAAGTTTACATCCTCCATCAACGTTTGCTCCGGCACGTAACCGAACCGCACATGTTCGAACACCACATCCCCACTGGCTTCCGGAGGCAGTTCGACAGGGGATTCGGGATCCTCTGCCTG
>JAFYBS010000209.1 GCA_017540125.1 Eubacterium sp. | reverse complement strand
GATACCAAACAGGAGCTGGAGCCGTTGAAGGAGTATTTGAAAGAGCAGGCCGTGAAGACCTGGTCACACCGGATCCGGTAGTAGGTAGGGCTGAACAGAAAAAAAGGAGACGCCGGTTTCGGCGTCTCCTTTTTGATTCATCGGAAGCGTCACGCCCGGCTTCGTCGGGCCTGACATTATCGTTCGGCCAATCAAATTCCGGCTTCGCCGGATGGCCTCACTATCGCAGCGTGGCCACTGTCGCGCCGTAGCCGCCCTCACCCTGCTCGCCCAGACGGAAGCTTTCGATCGCCCGGTTTCTCTTCAGGTGATCGTGGACGGCGGAGCGGAGCGCCCCGGTGCCCATTCCGTGGATGATGCGGATCTGGCTCAAATGGGCGATGGAAGCGTCGTCGATGTATTTTTCCAGAACAGGGATCGCTTCCGCTACGGTTTTTCCGATCAGATTGATCTCCGTGTGAACCGTCATCGCTTTGGACATTTTCAGGTTCCGTGACTGGGTGATGGAAGCCTCTTTTTTGGCCTGCTTGGTTTCCGACTCCAGATACTCCAGGTCGGAGAGTTCTACTTCGGAGCGTAGGATTCCGATCTGAACATAGCACTTGCCACGGGTGGGTTCTGTGGAGATCGTGCCTTTCACTCCCATCGAATGCACCATCACGATATCTCCTATCGTGAGCTCCTCCGGATTTTTCGATGATTTTCTGCGACGGGAGGAGTTCCCGGGACCGGTAGAGGCCAGTCCTTCTTCCACTTCGTTTATCGCGTCACGCAGGGCGCCGCGCTCGTGCTCCATGGCTTTCAGAGCTTCGGGGTCATTCATCCATTTGTTGTATTTGCGGATGGATTCGTCGGCCACCTTCTTGGCCTTTTCCAGGATCTCGCGAGCCTCCTCGTTGGCCCGACGGAGGATTTTATCCCGTGACTGCTCCAATTTTTCTTCTTTGTCCTCGAGCTTTTTTTTGTATCCTTCGGCGTTCTCGCGGAAGCGGACCGCTTTTTCCCGCTCCCGTTCCGCCTCGATCCGGGATTCCTCCAGGCCGGACACCACATCCTCGAAGGATTTTTCTTCATCTCCGATCCGGCGTTTGGCTTCCTTTATGATATCTCCGGAGAGCCCAAGCTTCGATGAGATGGCAAAGGCGTTGCTTTTTCCCGGGATACCCACCAGCAGGCGATAGGTCGGAGACAGCGTCGCCACATCGAATTCACAGGAGGCGTTCTCTACGCCGTCTTCCTGCAGGGCATAGAGCTTCAGCTCACTGTAGTGTGTCGTTGCCATCGCGGTGATATGCTTCCGGTGCAGATGGTCCAGGATGGCGATGGCCAGTGCCGCTCCCTCCACGGGATCCGTTCCGGCACCCAGCTCATCGAACAGGACCAGCGTTCGCGGAGAGGCCTTTTTCAGGATGGATACTGTGTTGGTCATGTGAGAGGAGAACGTACTCAGGGACTGTTCGATACTCTGCTCGTCACCGATATCGGCAAATACCTCGTCGTAAACCCGGAGGTGGGACCGGTCGTTCGCCGGGATATGGAGCCCGGCCTGTCCCATCAGGGTCAGGAGGCCGACGGTTTTCAGGGTGACGGTTTTGCCGCCGGTATTCGGTCCGGTGATCACCAGAAGGTCGTAGTCTTTTCCCAGAGAAATATCGATGGGGACCACATTTTTCGAAGGGATCAGCGGGTGCCTCCCCTGCCGGATCTGTATGAATTTTCCCTGAAAAAGCGGCTCGCTGGCGCGCATTTTTTTCGATAAAGAAGCCTTGGCAAAGATAAAATCCAACTCTGCCAGAAGCAGAAAGTCCTTCTCGATTTCCGCGGCATAGGGGGCAGTGAGATTGCTGAGGTCAGCGAGGATTTTCTGGATCTCGGTCTGTTCTTTCGCAAACCATTCGGTCAGCTCGTTGTTCAGGTTTACCACGGCCATCGGTTCGATGAAAAAGGTGGAGCCGGTGGAGCTCTGATCGTGGATCATCCCGGGGAAAGAGCTTTTGAACTCGCTGCGAACCGGCAGGCAATACCGGCCGTCGCGGACGGTTACCAGGCTTTCCCTGAGCATCCCGGAGGAAGCGGCGATGGTTTTGTTCAGCTGTTCGCGGATGCGGGCATCCATCCCACGGATCGTCCGCCGGATAGAGGAAAGCTCGGAGCTGGCCTCGTCGGCGATCTCATCGGGACCGATGATACAACGGCTGATTTCCGCGCGCAGCTCCGGCACATCGACCAGTGACCGGAACTGTCCCGACAAAACATCTTCGTAGTCCTCCAATTTTTCATCGGCGGCGATGGAGTCTCTGGCGATCTCGAGAAGTCGGCAGATGTTCAGCAGTTCACCGATGCCGAGCACCCCTCCCTTCTCAAGAGGACGGAGATCCCGCCTGGGGTCCCGCAGTCCGTGGAAAGCCGGTTTATCGTCCTTGAGGATGCGGTTCAGGGCAGCGGTGGTCTGGGCCTGCCACTCGATGATCTCGTGACGCTTTGAGGACGGGATCAGATGAGAAGCCTTGTCCTTTCCCGGATCCGAGTCTGCTTCCGCGGTCAACAATCCGATGATTTTTTCATATTCCAAAGTATGAAGTACTTTTTTGTTCATATCGTCTGAATCACCTCAGATAATCGATTGACAGATAGTCAAAAGTGTAGTAAAATTTTCGAGTGAATAATACCATAATTCGTTCGGAATGTCAATCATTCGCAGACTTGCAGGAAGTGGAAAATTGTGCTATAATTCAGTGTAATACAGGGGTTCGAAGGATCCCCGATATTGTCGAAAACGGAGGATAGAGCGGATGAGAAAAAGACCATTGACCGCAATCATCGTTTCAACGGCGCTGGTTTTGTCAGCGCCTGTTTCCGTGATGCCTTCGCTGGCTGCGACACCGGCACTCAGTCAAACTTCTATGAGAGTACGCGTCGGAGCATCGAAGGTGCTCAAGATGAAAAATACGAAGCAGACCGTCAAGTGGTCGGTTTCGGCCGGGAAAAACCGCATCAGTTTGAAGAAAAAGAAAAAGACCAAAGTCACGATAAGGGGAGTAAAAATAGGCAAAGCCGTTGTGAAGGCGGTGATCGGGAGCAAATCATACTTTTGTAAAGTCACTGTCAAAAAAGCTCCGGTTCCCGGGTCCTGGAGGTGTCCGGTCTGCGGTACGGTAAATCCTCCCGAGGCGATGGAATGTACTCTGTGCAAGGAACCGAAACCGGAGTATCTCGTATCTCCTTCGCCATCGGCTTACCCGACGGCAGCACAGGAGACGGTTTCACCGCCAACCTATTCGCCGTTATACTCCACGTCACCGGCACCTACGGTTCCGGCCGTACTTCCGACGGCAACTACGTCGGGTTCGGCAGCGACAGCGGTTCCCACGGTAACGCCGACAATCAATCCGGATCAGTTGTCGTCCCGCTATGTCTGGATGACGGTTAACCGGCAGATTCCGATCATCGTACAGATCTATGCGAACAACTCGGCAACGGAGTTTTATAACCGGATCAATTCATCCTCGGCGGGAGCCCAGAAAACTTTTTCCATGTCGACGGTGGGGGACAACGAATTCGCGGATTATCTGACGACCGCGATTCCGGTATATGCTTCGAGAAACTATCAGGTCAGTGCCGGAGAGTTGTTTTTGTATGACAAAGTAACGTTGAAGCTGTCCTCGGCGGACCACACGTCTATCGCGTACCCCACGAGGATCGGGAAGGTGAGAAGTGAGGATCTGTCAACTCTGACTTATGCGCTTTCCTATCGGATTGACGGAAAAACATGGTTGGAGTTTGCGCCGTATAAATCGTTGTGATGCCCGCGTAGCGGATAAGGAGGATTCATCTATGATATGTCCCAAATGCAGTCATGTGATGTCGGAGGGGAGTCGTTTTTGCGACGCCTGCGGAGCGAAGCTGGAGGAGACCGGAACCGGCCAAACCGAACAGGGGAGTTTTGCGGAAGCCGGAAGCAGCACCCCCGGTGCGAACATGACCGGACAAGCGGTTCCGGTCGGAGAGACCGTGGTGAAAAAGGGGATCTCGAAACCGGTTCTGTTTGGGCTCATCGGTGGCGGTATATTTTTCGTGGCAGCGATGATCACCCTTCTGATCGTATTTTTGCTTATGGACAACAAAACCCAATTCAATCTCCGGGACTATACCGAAGTGAAGTTTGAGGGGGTTGAGGGAAACGGAACAGCGACAGCGGAGCTGGATAATGCAAGGCTGCTCGAGGACATGGCCAGATCCCGGGATGTGGATGTGGACCGGATCAAAAATCTGGAAGCAAATTTCGATGATCTGGATGAGATGCTGAACAACAATGATGTTCAGAAGGTACTTGAGATGTATTCGGCCATGCAGGGAATTCAGGTGGACCTGGATCAGTCCGAAGGACTCTCCAACGGCGATACCGTCGTAGTGAGTTATACCATAAATCAGGAAAAAGCAGATATCGCGAAAGTGGAGTTCATCGGTGAGCCGATAACGAAGACGGTTTCCGGACTGAATGAGGTCGAGGAGATCGATCCTTTCGAGGGACTGTCGATATCCTTTGAGGGGACTTCCCCCAACGCCTATGTCGTATTTCAGAACGATAATAAAAATGAAGCGGCAAGTCGCGTCTGGTTTGAAGCGGACCGGTCAAACGGCCTGAAGCTGGGAGATACGATCCGGGTTTCTGTGAAGGGATATGATGAGGATGAGTTTATCAAGTCGTACGGCGTCCGTTTTTCCCAGACAGAAAAGGAATACAAGGTCGAGGGAGTCGAGGGATATATCACCGAAAACCAGGACCTGGATCCGGAAGCTCTCGATGTCATGATGGCGGCGACGGAGGACTACATCAAGGGATATCTCGACGACAAAAGCAGGGCGGATGCCATCAAAGCAGACGAATTAAAATATGAAGGATACTATCTCCTCACCAACAAGAGTTCGGATGTGTGGTATGGAGTAAACAAAGTATATATGGTTTATTCCGCCACCGTGAGGAGCAAGGAAAAGAAAAAACAGTTCAAGCCCACCAAGGTGTATTTTCCGGTGGAGTACGACGACATCAAGGTAAACGCGAACGGAAGTTACGATATCAATACAAATTATAAAAATATCCTCGGATCTACCAATCTGAACTTCGGTTTCTGGGAAACGGTCAATGGATACACATCCAAGGAGGATATGAAGGAGGAACTGGTTGATGCGGATGGACTTGATTACATCGGAAAGGCATATGGTGAATTGGAATGAAACTGATTTTTCTTGATATCGACGGAACATTGACGGAGCCGGGGAGCAACACGCCCCCGGCTTCTGCTGTTGAAGCGATCCGGGGAGCGCAGGCCAAGGGCAACCTGGTATTTTTATGTACGGGGCGAAACCGCGGGATGGCGTCCCCCCTGATGAAGTACGGATTGGATGGAATGATCGGAGCCGGTGGCGGGATCATCCTGTACCGGGGAGAAAAAATCTACGACTGTCCCATGACGGAGGAACAGAGGGTACGGGTGCTGACCTCTCTCGAAAAAAACGGTGTCTACCGGACCGTGGAATGTGAGATGGATTCCTATACCGATGAAAGCTTCAAAGAATTCATCGCCCAAAGCGCAAAGGACGGGAACTCAGAGCTCTTACGTTGGCGTAACCAGATCGAAGAGAGTTTGAACATCCGTCCGATGGCAGAGTACCGGGAGGAACCGGTCTACAAGGTAGTAGTGATGAGCCCGGTTGAGAAGCAGCTGCGTGAGGCGGAAAAAGAATGGAAGGAAGACTTTCAGCTGATCCTGCAGGAACCGGACAAATACGGGATCTACAACGGCGAAGTGGTGAACCGGAGTTTCGATAAAGGAAAAGCCATCCTTCGTCTGTGTGAGCACCTGGGGGTGGACATCGCGGACACCTACGGTTTCGGAGACAGTATGAACGACCGGGAAATGATCGAGGTAGTGGGTACATCGGTCTGCATGGAGAACGGCGCGGAAGACCTGAAAAAGCTTTCTGACATGATCTGTCCGAAAGTTTCTGAAAATGGAATAAAAAAAAGCTTTACAAAACTGGGGTTGATGTGATACAATGATTCCAGAATGTGAAATCGATTTCATACATGAGATTTCGGGAACCATTAACCAACCACATTTTTGTAAAGGAGAGTGGACGTATGGCACTGGATTACGCAAAGTGCGCCAAAGAAATCTTCGAGGGAGTCGGAGGGCGCGAAAATCTGGTCAGTGCTGCACACTGTGCAACACGACTGCGACTGGTTACCGTGGACAACTCCAAGTTCGACATGAAAAAGCTGGAAGACATCGAAGGAGTGAAGGGAGTTTTCAGTAACAACGGACAGCTGCAGCTGATTATCGGAACCGGGACCGTGAACAAGGTATATGACGAGTTTCTGGCGATCAGCGGGATGACGGCAGCAACCAAGGAAGAAGTCAAGGCGGCAGCGGCGGCACAGCAGCCTCTGATCAAGCGTATGGTGAAGGCGCTGGGCGATGTATTTGTTCCGATCCTTCCGGCCATCGTGGCTTCCGGTTTGCTGATGGGTATCGTCGAAGCACTGGGAAAGATCGAGTCACTTCATTTTTCTGAAACAGCGTGGTACGGCTTTTTGGACATGATGTCCAACACGGCATTTGCTTTTCTGCCGGCGATCGTGGCGATCAGTGCGGCGAGGGTGTTCGGCGGAAACATTTTTCTCGGGGCCGTCATGGGTCTGATGATGGTTCACCCCGGTCTGATCAACGCCTGGAATGTCGGAAGCGTCGATGTCATCCCGACCTGGAACCTCTTCGGTGACTGGCAGATCGGTGATTATGTTGTAGGTTCGGTCAACCAGGTAGGATATCAGGGTCATGTTATCCCGGTTATCATAGCGGTCTGGCTGATGTGTCAGATAGAAAAATGGCTACACAAGCATGTTCCTGAGATGATCGATCTTTTTGTCACCCCTATCACAACAGTATTTTTAACAGCGCTGGCTACCTTCGTAGTCATCGGACCTGTTTTCTCACTTGCAGAGAATTATGTTCTGAAGTTTGCGGAATGGATTGTTCAGAATCCTTTCGGAGCCCTACTATTGGGAGCGATATATCCACTGACGGTGGTCATGGGACTACACCACATGTACAACACGATCGAGGCCGGGATGCTGTCCTCGGTCGGACTTAACACCTGGATGCCCATTGCGTCCTCGGCGAACTTTGCGCAGTTCGGTGCCTGCCTTGCGGTAGGTATCAAGACCAAGAAAAGCAAGACCCGTTCCGTGGCTATCCCGTCATCCATGTCAGCGGCGTTGGGAATCACGGAGCCGGCAATCTTCGGTATCAACTTCCGATTTATGAAACCGTTTATCTGTGCGATGATCGGTGGTGCATGCGGTGCCATATTCGGTGCTTTCACCAAAATCGGAGCGACCGCCTACGGTGTGACGGGTATCCCCGGATTTCTCACGATCAACAACCTGGCGGTATATGCGATCATGCTGGCGATCTCCGGTGGTATCGCATTTATCCTGACCTGGATCATCTGGAGAGAACATCCGGATGAGGTGTCCACGGCAGAGGCGAAGCGGATTGCGGAGGAAGCGGCCGCGGCGGAGACGCCTGCCATCGAAACAAAGGATAACACAATCTATGCACCGGTAAAAGGAAATGTCATCCCCTATGATCAGATCCCGGATCCGACCTTCGCTTCCGGAGTACTCGGAAAGGGAGTCGGAATCGAGCCTGCTGTAGGAGAAGTGGTAGCACCGTTTGACGGAACGGTATCCTCCGTCACCGATACGAAACATGCGATAGGAATTACCGGCCCGCAGGGCATGGAGCTTTTGATCCACGTCGGGGTTGACACGGTCAACATGGCCGGTGACGGATTTGAGATGTACGTTGGTGAGGGAGATGCCGTGAAGGCGGGGCAGAAACTGATCTCCTTTGACATCGAAAAAATCAAGGCAGCGGGGTATTCACCGACGACAGCGGTACTGTTGACAAACAGCGATGATTATGAAGGCTTCAGGATAGCGAAGACAGGAGTTTCCGAGCCGTTGGAGCCGGTCGTGGAGGTGTGAGATCATGGCTATGACGAAGGATGAGATGTCATCGAAACTTCGGGGGAAATTAAAGGTATATGACGAACGTCTGGATGAGCGGATCGATGAGCTGAAATGGCTTTATATCGAGCTTTACCACAATGACTGGATGTTTGCGGAGCTGATCGGACAGATGGAACTTTTCTACGGAGACCGGCTCGATGAGTTGAAAAAATCAGACCGGTACCGCGAGGCGCATCCCGACTGGTATGAGAAAAATGACAAGCTGGGCATGATGCTGTACATCGATAATTTCGCGAAAAACCTCCGCGGCGTGAAGAAAAAGCTTTCCTATCTCGAGGAAGCCGGAGTAAACGTGCTTCATTTGATGCCGTTTCTGGATACCGTGCAGGGAGAATCGGACGGCGGATATGCCGTAAAGGACTTTCGCACCATCCGTCCGGATCTGGGAGATATGGAGGATCTGAGCGAGCTGACGACAGCCTGTCACAAAAAGGATATGTGCGTCTGCTGTGATTTCGTGATGAACCATACCTCGGATCAGCATGAATGGGCCGTGAAAGCCAGAACCGGTGACGGCGAATATATGAGCCGGTATTTTTTCTACGAAAATGATGAGATCCCGAGACAGTTTGATGCCACGGTGCCGCAGGTGTTTCCGGTGACGGCACCGGGGAATTTCACCTGGATTCCGGAAGTGAATCATTTTGTGATGACCAGCTTTCATCCGTATCAGTGGGATTTGAATTATCGCAATCCCCGGGTGTTCAACGAGATGGTCTACAACTTTTTATACCTGGCAAACCGCGGAATCGATATCATCCGGATCGATGCGGTTCCGTACATCTGGAAAGAACTGGGTACTACCTGCCGGAATCTCCGGCAGGTACATACCATTGTCCGGATGCTGCGCCTGATCACGGAGATCGTATGTCCCGGGGTCTTGTTGCTGGGAGAAGTGGTGATGGCACCGGAGAAGGTCGTTCCTTATTTCGGTACGGTGGAAAAACCCGAGTGTCATATGCTGTACAATGTTACCACGATGGCATCCATCTGGCACACCGTGGCGACACGTGACACGAGATTGCTGCGACGTCAGCTGGACACGGTGGCAGCACTTCCCAAAGAGTATATTTTTCTGAATTATCTGCGATGTCATGACGATATCGGCTGGGGGCTGGACTACGGCTATCTGGCGGAACAGGGGATCGAAGAGGTTGCGCATAAAAAATACCTGAACGATTATTTCCGGGGTGTGGCCGGTTATTCCAACGCCAGAGGCGAGACCTACAATGACGATCCGATAACCGGTGATGCCAGGATGTGCGGTACGACGGCGTCTCTGTGCGGAATCGAGAAAGCCGGTTTCGAGGATGATAAAGAAGCGATGGCAAAGGCCATCGATCTGGATGTGATGCTGCATGCCTATATGCTGATGCAATCCGGGATTCCCATCCTGTATTCCGGTGATGAGATCGGTCAGGTTAACGACTATACCTACAAGGAGGATCCGGAGAGAGCGGAGGATTCCAGATATCTGCATCGCGGGAAGTTCCACTGGGAGCTGGAGAGAAAACGAAACTCCGCAAAAAGCGTGGAGGGACGGGTTTTCAAGAGGATTCGCGAGCTGGAGAAAATCCGGACAGAGCATCCGGCGTTCCTCGCTTCGGCCGATGTGTGGACCGTCAACACCTTCGATGACAGTGTACTGTGCGTGGGGAGATATCAGGACGGAGAGAAGATTTTCGGTGTGTTTAATTTCAGTGAAAACGATAAGACTATCTGGCCCGGTGAGGAGGGTGCTTATCGGGATATGCTGACCGGTTCACTGACCCCCATGAAAGAAATGAATCTGAAAGGATATGAGTTTCATCTGCTTCGGGAGGAGACGACATGACGATTAGTGAGATAGCGAAGCTGGCCGGAGTGTCGAGCGCGACGGTGTCACGCTACTTTAACAACGGATATCTGTCGAAGGAGAAAAAAGCAGCGATCGCGAAGGTTGTGGAGGAAACAGGGTATCGTCCCTCTCCGCAGGCCCAGACGCTGCGGACGCATCGTTCCCGGATGGTAGGGGTGATCCTGCCCCGGATCGAGTCCAACTCCATTGCCCGGATCGTATCCGGCATCGCTTCGGTGATGAACGAAAACGGCTACCGGATCATCCTGGCAAACACGGAAAACAACACGGATAATGAGCTGGCTTACCTTACAATTTTTGATAACAAAACGGTGGATGGCGTGATCCTGGTAGCGACCGTGATGACGAATCAACATCGTGAAATGATTACCGGTTCTACCATTCCGATCGTAGTCGTGGGGCAGGAAGTTGACGATACGGATTGTGTGTTTCACGATGATTATCATGCAGCCTGCGGACTGACGGAGCTGATGTTTCAGAAGGGATGTCAGTCCCCGTTGTATCTGGGAGCTTTTGATGAAGACCGGGCGGTCGGGCACGATCGTACCAAA
Source organism: Eubacterium sp. (assembly GCA_017540125.1). Lineage (GTDB taxonomy): Bacteria > Bacillota > Clostridia > Lachnospirales > Lachnospiraceae > Eubacterium_F. The sequence goes on along the minus strand of JAFYBS010000209.1, from coordinate 20,408 downwards.
GGGTTTATCGATACGGCCGGGAAGCACGGGATAGAAGCCCCGAAGGATCGGGTGATGATCGCGGATTTCAGTGTGGATTCCGGCTGTGAGGTGATGGGCCGTTTGCTGGAAAAATATCCCGATGTCGACGCCGTGATAGCAGCGACGGATACGATCGCGGTAGGAGCTATGCAGTGTTTGCAGAAAGAAGGGATCCGCATCCCTGAGGATGTGATACTGGCCGGTATCGGGGATTCCCAGATGGCGCGGGTGACAAACCCGAAGCTTACCTCCATGCAGTATTACTATGAGGAAAGCGGCAGTCAGTCTGCCCATATCCTTTTGCGGGAGATGGAAAAATCGAAAGAGGAACGGGAGAAGTCATCCTCAACCAAGGTGCTGTTGGGATATCAGCTGATCGAGAGGGAATCAACCGCTCGAGAGAAGAATGCATAAAAAGGGGGGACGATATGATAGTCATCCGACCAAAAAATATCGATTCTGAACAGAAGAAAAAGGATTATTTCGCGGTTGTTATTCCGTTATTATTACTCCTGTTTTTATTTTCTCCTATGATGTTTCAGGCGAAAACATCCTATGCAAAAACCTATACGGTTACCCCCAAAACCAAACCATGCGATAATTCAAAGAAAAATGCGAATTATTGTGAAAACACGCGCCAGTACTATATGCTCCGCTCCTATCTGAACCGGATTGAAAAGGAAAACGGAGGGACTCTGGTGATCGGAAAGGGGACCTACAAAATCCCGAATACACTGTTTGTTTCGTCCAACACGAATATCGTTTTGCAGAAGGATGCCGTGTTGTTGAAAACTGACCGGGGCGGCCCAAAACTGAAGCCGTCATATACCGTGTTTATACTGATCCGATCAACTCTGTCGAAGAATACGGCGGTGTACGGCGGACACGAAGGGGAACATGACATCTCCATCACGGGAGAGGGGATCATCGATCTGAACAACATCCGGGCGAGTACACCGGTCATCGCCCTCATCATGGGTCATAACAAAAACATCACTCTGGACGGGATCACGATCCGGAATATGTGCTACGGCCACATGATCGAGATGGACGCCTGCGAGAACGTATCCGTCAAAAACTGTACCTTCACCGGATACACAGCCTCCGGCATGTGGAACAAAGAAGCCATCAACCTCGATGTACCGGATCCCGATCGAAACGGTTTCAACGCGACCTGGAGCAAAAAAGACAAAACACCGAACGAATCCGTCATCATCGAGAATTGCGTGTTTGACCGGCTGGAAGCCGGCGTCGGCAGTCACCGGTATACGGGCAATGTGTTCCAAACGGGTGTCACGATTCGGAACAATCAGTTCACGGCATGTCAGACGGCGGTCCGTATACTGAATTATAAAAATGTCACGATCCTAAACAATTCCTTTACGGATTGTGCCCCGAATGATCGCTATCCCTACAGCTTTTTCATCGCCGGGGCGCACGGGATCTGTTTTTCCGGAAACCGGTTTACCAGGTGCGGAGTCGGCAAACAGCTGATGCAATTCTGGTGCAATAAAGGGTATTCAGCCGGACAGGATATCTATCCGCCGGTAACCTCAGAGCTGACACAGGACGAAGCCGCCCTGTTCCGGACAAATCAGGCAGTGGAATGCGGTAGCTGCAAGATTTATGACTGTCCCTACGATGTTGACTTCTCTGCCTGAATCCTGAGTCAAAAAAAGCCTTGCGGAAGCAAGGCTTTTACAGTATAATGGGACATGTAGTTGACACTTTTATATTTTATAGTATGATTGATTGAGAAAGGATAAGAAAGGGTTAACATGCTTATCGGGAGCAGGAGGAAACGGAGAATCGCCGTTGGACTTATATTTGCACTGATTACAGCATCGGTGATGGGGGCGGGGAAGGCCCCATCGGAAACCGATGTTTCTTTTGCTGCAGACAAGGAAAAAACGGCATCGGAAGAGCTTCTGCATATCATCGATGCCGAAGAACCGGTAAGCAGTTTTTCCTATTCGCAAAACAGCAGGATTAAACGGGCTCCGTCTGCCGGTATGGTGGAAAGCGGAACGCCGTGGATCACGGACAAGGGCTTTCCCGAGCAGTGGCATCTGACGGATATCGGTGCCCCGCAGGTATGGACGGAGATCGAAGAAAAAGGGCGTCATCCGGGGGAAGGGATCGTCGTTGCCGTGGTGGATACCGGAACCGACGTATCTCACTACGACCTGAAGGATAACCTCTGGACCAACGCAGCGGAGCTGAACGGCGTAACCGGTGTCGACGACGACCAAAACGGATACGTCGACGACATATACGGGGTGAACATCGTCAAGCCCGGTTCTCCGATGGAGGACACCAACGGTCACGGAACACAGATGGCCGGGATCATCGCCATGGGTGCCGGAAACGCCGGGGCGGTGGGAGTTGCCTACGGAGCCAAGATCATGTCCGTAAAAGTAGCCGTCGGAGACACCTTTTCCAGCGAGGATGCGGTGAAGGGAATCCGGTATGCGGTGGCGAACGGCGCGGACATCATCAGTATGTCCTACTCGACGCAGACGATATCCGCATCTCTGAAAAAAGCTCTGAAAGAAGCATCCGAAAAATGTGTCCTGGTAGCAGCTGCGGGAAATGAGGCGATAACGTCCTTGACGCCCTCCTATCCGGCCTCTTACGATTTTGTTGTGGGAGTTATGTCCTACGGAAGGACGGAGGTGTTATCCTCCTTTACGAACTGGGACAGTTCACCGGGATTCGGGGATGAATACGACATCGCGGCTCCCGGAGAGGACATCATCTCATCCATTCCGAACGGATATCACACGAAGAAAAACGGTACCTCCCATGCAACGGCCGTAGTCAGCGGAGCGATGGCCGTGGCGCTGGCGGAGCTCCGCGCCAAGGGAGAAATACCGGATCCGTATTCCTTTCAGACGTATTTTATCCGGAACATGCTGCACCGGACGGTTCCGGACGCGGCGCATGGTAACCTGGTATTTCCCCGTGTATATCTGCCGGATGTGGTAGATGATCCGACGGTTCCGTTGATGACGGTAACACCGATACCGACGGAGACACCGACAGCGATGCCGACGGCGGCATCGACGAGTCTGCCGACCGTTCCTACCGTAGTACCTACCACAGCGCCTTCTGTGGCACCGGTTCAGACCGTCGGTCCGGTCGCAACGCCGACGCCCTATGTCGCATCCCCGACACCGACACCTACCGTGTCGCCTTCCGGCTCGCATGGGAAACTGGAAAAGGGTGTGATGGTCAGTGCCGGTTCAGGGAAAAACAGAGCGATCTACCGGGTGAAAAATTCCAAGAAAAAGACCGTCATTTACCATCTCTGTAATGTCAAAAACAAAGTGAAAACCGCGTGGATTCCATCCCGGATCCGACTGTCAGACGGATCCTGGTACAAAGTGGTGGGCGTGAGCAAACGGAGCTTCCGGTTCAAGAAAAATGTAAAGACCGTAAACGTCTATGCCGGCGGAATCTCCCGAAGCAGGATGCGAAAAGCAATTCGCGGATCCGGAGTAGAATGGGTGGTGTTCAAATGAGCGATATCGAACTGCATTTGCATCTGGACGGAGCCATCACCGTGCCGATTGCCAGAAAGCTGGCCGGGCTGGGGCAGGTTGAGCTCCCGTCAGAGGATGATGAGGAATTAAAAAAAGAATTGCAGGTTCCTGCGGACTGTCCGGACTTGACCTCTTTCCTGAAGTGTTTTGAATTACCGGGCTCGCTGATGCAGACGCCGGAAACACTGTCGGAAGCCGTCCGGTTGGTTCTGGATGACTGTGAGGAGCAGGGAGTGGTCTACGCGGAGATCCGGTTTGCTCCGCAATTCCATCAGAGGCTTTCCATGAACCAGGAGGATGCCGTGAAGGCGGCACTGGAAGGCCTAAATGAAGTGAATCAAAGGACGGAAAAAAGAGGGACCGGGATCCATGCCAACCTGATCCTCTGTTGTATGCGGGGAGAAGGAAACGAGGAAGAGAACAGAGAAACCCTTCGGCTGGCGGAGAAATACCTCGTGCCGGACGGTGGTGTGGTGGCGCTGGATTTGGCCGGTGCGGAGGCACTGTTTCCTACGTCGAAGTATCGGGATCTGTTCCTCGAGGCGAAGGAAAAGGGGATTCCCTTTACCATCCATGCCGGGGAGGCAGACGGAGCGGGCAGTGTTCGTGATGCCGTCGAGTTCGGTGCTTCACGGATCGGACACGGGGTTCGCTCGGAGGAGGATCCGGAGCTGGTAAAACTGCTGGCGGAGAAGAAAATCCCGCTGGAGATGTGTCCCACCAGCAACCGTCAGACCCATGCCGTAGAGGACATGTCCTCCTATCCGATCCTTCGGTATCTGGATGCGGGAATACCGGTCACGCTGAATACGGACGATCCGGCCATCGAGGGAACGACGTTGCCGGAGGAATACGCCTATCTGAAATCCCTGACGGGGCTGACCGGAGAGCAGGAAAAAACTCTCCGGAAAAATGCGATCGAGGCAGCCTTCACGACAGAGAAGGTAAAATCGGGATTGCGAAAGCTCCTGGTGCTGGTCCTTCTTTTCGCGCAGTTGCTCCTTCCGAATACGGCGGCGTCCGTTTCGGCAGCGAAGGCGGCACTGACGCTTTCGAAAAAAAACGTATCCATGACAGAGGGAACCTATGTGGTGGTCGATGTGAAGAAAAACACCTATCCGAGACTGGATTCCACTTCGTCGGATACGAGTGTACTGACTACGGAAATTGTCGGAGATAAGCTCCGTCTGATCTCGTTTCGCGCAGGAAAAGCGACCGTAAAGGTAGCCGGATATAACAAAAAAAACAAACTGAAAAAAACGGTCACGGTTTCCGTGACGGTAACCGAAAAAGAACGGGTGGATTTTACGGAAGAATACGGTCCGAATTCCATGCACGCCGGCGAGGCGACCTGGTACGACCCGAAGGATAGTCCGGGTATGGCAGGACTCGGGGATTACCGGAACAAGTATTTTGTTGCCGCGATGAACACCGATGATTACATGAACGATCTGGCAGGCGCTTTCATCGAGCTCACCGGAGAAAGCGGGGAAACCATCAACGTTCTTATCGTGGATATGCTGGTAGGAGCGAAGAAAGGAAACATCGACCTGAGCAAGGAAGCGTTCCAGGAAATCGCGCCTCTGGCCACCGGCCGGGTGGCCATCACCTGGCGTGTGGTTCCGCTTCCCACAGACGATCCGGTGGTATTTCGGTGGCATTGTAAAAGTACCAAATACTGGGCGGCGCTGCAGGTGAGAAACTCGGTGTACCCGGTGAAGAAGGTGGAGTACCTGGACGAAAAAACCGGGGAGTATATCCCACTCCGAAAAGAAAGCTACTATGTGTTTACCGCTGACAACGGACTGGGAAGTGACGGACCCTTTACGTTCCGGATCACCGATGTGTTCGGACATCAGATCATCGAGGAAAACATCCCCTATGCATCGGATAATGTCCTGGTGACCGGCACGAAGAATTTCCCGGCATTAGATAACGGAGAAGTAGGTTGATTTACAAGTGAAACAGTAGGTTGAAGAAGGGGAAAGGAATGGTAAAGCCTATGAAAAAACGCAGAACGATTGGTATCCGGATCAATGTTTTTCTCGTATTGATGATCATCCTGATGGCGGCAGTCGCCACCATCCTCAGCTATTTTATCAACGCGTCTCAGGTGGATGCGCACTTTTCGAAGCTTGACTCCTCGATCGCCAAAACCATGATCAATCTTGTGGACACGGATTTCATCGCGACGCTTTCTACGGAAATTCAAACCGAGGAATATCGGGAGATGTATGATAAAGCCGTGGAAGAAGAGGATGCCGATGCCATCTATAACTGGTTGAAGGAGAAAGGTTACTATGATCAATACGAATCCACGTTGAAGATAATGGCTGATTTTCAGCAGGACATGAATGTGGAATATATCTATTTTTTCACAATGGTTGGCCGTTATTCCTACGCCATTATGGATCCCAGAGAGGATATATTTTATTTGGGATATTACTACCCGAACGAAGATGAGTTTGAAGAATTTACCACCAATGTCCATATCGACCCGACCATCAACTACAGTGAGGACTACGGCTGGCTGATGTCCGGTTATGAACCCATCTACGATTCGGCCGGAGCGGCTGTTGCCACATCGGGTGTCGATATCAACCTGGATGATGTGATGGCCGAGCGAACCAATTTCCTGTGGACGATGATCGCTGCCTCGGCTGTGTTGATCATCTTGGCAGTCATCCTGGGGATCATCCTTGCCCGTCATACCATCGTAAAGCCGCTGATCCGCCTGTCGACAGATATGGGGAAATTCTCACCCGAGGCGAATTCCGACTACGAGAAAAGCCATGTACTGAATGTTACCTACAAGAAAAATGATGAGATCGGGACCGTATATTCCGGTGTTCACGATATGCAGACCAACATCGTGGATTACCTCGGGGATATCACGAGAGTAACAGCGGAAAAAGAGAGGATCAGTGCCGAACTGAGTATCGCTTCCAAGATTCAGGCCGATATCGTTCCCACGGTTTTCCCGAAGAATGAGAGGCTCCGACTTTACGCTACGATGACGCCGGCCAGGGAAATGGGCGGAGACTTCTACGACTTTTTCAAGATTGACGAGGACCGGATCGGACTCGTTATGGCGGATGTGTCCGGCAAGGGAGTGCCTGCTGCCATGTTTATGATCGAGGCGAAAGCACTCCTGAAAAACCGTGCCCGTGCCGTCGGCTCTCCCCAAAAGCCGTCCGAGATTCTCTATGACGTGAACAACGATCTGTGTGATGACAATCCGAGCAGCCTTTTTGTGACCGTATGGTTCGGGATTCTGACACTGTCCACCGGCTCGCTCGTTTGTGCCAATGCCGGACATGAGTATCCGGCCATCCTGAAGTCCGGTGGTGATTACACGGTTAATATCGTGGATAACAATCCGCCATTGGCCACGATGGAAAACCTGGAGTTTGAAGACGAAACGATCCAGCTGACAAAGGGCGACCGGATCTTCCTGTACACGGACGGTGTACCGGAGGCGAAGAGAAATGACGGTGCCCGCTTCGGAATGGACAACATGATGGATATCCTCAACCGGGACAAAACCCTGTCTCCGGAAGAATTGCTGGATATGATGAAAAAGGAGATCGATGTCTTCGCCGGAGACATCGAGCCCTTCGACGATATCACGATGATGAGTTTGGTTTATAACGGCTGATGAGAGTGTACAAAGAAAAACCCGTGAGATTGCGTTTTCGCAATCCCACGGGTTTTGTTTGTGTGCTTTTATTTGTTTGATACGCTGTTGACCACGCCCATGAAAACAGGAACGCCGGTCTCCGATTGCACGATAGCATAGAGGAACGGACGGTTCAGATCGATGGTGATGGTCTTTTTCAGATCCGGTTCCACCGAGGTCGCGTCCGTCATGGAGATATCGGTGACAGCCGCTGCCTTGGTTCCGTTCTTGTCCAGTTCGATATGGGTTTTATGAACGACTTTTCCGATATAGAGAGCCCCTGTTTTTGTCTCTGCCATGCCGGAAAAATCCGCTGCTTCCGTAAACGCTTCACGGATCCCCATGGCGTTGAGGCCGTTCCCCAGCTCCGTGGAATAATCATAGGAGAACTGCGGCAGACGGGTATGTACCTCCCAGCCGCTTTCACCGGAGTTGTAGAATTTCCGGAACGTGTTTCCGTCCAGCGTTTGCAGGTATTGATCCAACCCGACATCCTTGTTCGGAAGGATGGCAACAAAGGAATAATCGCTCTTGTACGGGCGGACAAAACCTACGGCCCGGTCATCATGCAGATAGGAATGACCGGTATCTGCCAGCATGGTGACGCCGGTTTCTTTCTTTCCTTTGGCATTGGTGAAAGTCTGGTTTTTGGCCACCTGATATTCGTTGTATTTTTCTGCCCATGCTCCTTCGAAGGCAAGAGCATTGATCAGATGCATCACATCACTCTCCGGCGGGGTATCATTCATGAGAACCGGAATCATGCCGAGGGTGTTTTCTTTCACCCAGTCATTGACCCGGCCTACCATAGCCTGATCAAAAGGCAGTGTAAAGGTATCCGCGTCAAAATACGTCTCCCCGTCGTCGATAAAACTCTGCTTCACCTGAATCCTCTCCGGATCCTCCCGAACCCAGATGGAATTCGCCAGATGGAATCTCACCTTGTCCGAGTAGATCAGGCGGGCGTTCAGATCGGACAGGGACTTTCGGAAGTCCGTAAATCCTATGGATCCACACATCACCTGCGACAGCTCGTCCAGAGTAGTCGTGGCGGCTCCGTCGGTAGCCATCATCATATCCGTCAATACCGACAGGGGTGAGATCAGTACGTTCTCTCCGGCCGCGATTTCCTGCTGACCGCAGGATCGGAACAGTGAGACGGAAAAGTCATTTACCTGCGTCAGGAAATCCTCACTGAGTGCCGCTTTTTTATTCCCGGCGAATTTCTCACTCACCGGCGGTTTATATGGAGCAGCCTTGACAGTGATCTCGCAAAAATAGTCTTTGTTGATTTTCTTTCCTTTTTTTACATGAACCGTGACGATGGCCATTCCCTCGTTCTTCGCTTTCACCACGCCTTTTTTGGAAATGGTGATGATGTTGCCTTTCTCTGCGGAAGCGTAGGTAACCTTTGCTCCCTTCGGAAGATTTTTCAGAACGATAGGTTTCTTCTGGCCTACGGTCAGCGTGATATGTCCGGTTTTCAGTTTGATCTTTTTCTTCGCCGCAGCGGTCCCGCCGGATGAAAGTGTGATCGCGGGTACCGCAAGAGTCAGTACCAGAAATACGGCAAGAACTCGTTTCATCAATCCCTTCATAAGCATTCCCTCCTACCTGTTTCATGCATACGAAAGATTGTTCCGGATCAGCGGATCTCTCCGTGCTGCTCTATGGTTTCACACGAGACGATGTGGTTCTCATCGTCGACAAAAACAACCTTCGGTTGATGTGTTTTCACTTCTTCTTCCGTCAGTTCGCAATAGCTCATGATGATAACTTTGTCCCCGACGCTGACCTCTCTGGCGGCGGCGCCGTTCAGACAGATCATCCCGCTCCCCGGTACACCGGTGATGACATAGGTCTCAAAACGGGAACCGTTATTGATATCCACCACCTGGACCTTCTCATATTCGATGATCCCGGCGGCCGCCATCAGGTACGGATCGATCGTAATGGAACCCACATAATTCAGCTCCGCCTGCATCACGGTTGCCCGATGGATTTTTCCTTTTAACAAATGCAACAACATAGTTCTCCTCCTTACTCCTCAGCACTTATACCAAACAATTGTCGATCAGCCGTGTCTCCCCGATGTATACGGCGATCGCGATCAGTACCGGTCCGTGGATCTTCTCGACGGGTTCGATGCTGTCCGGATTGACCACTTCCACATAGTCAATCTCCGCCAGAGGCTCCGAATCGATTCGGGCGCGGACCGTCTCTTTGATGACGGTGGTGTTCGTTTCTCCGTTTTTGATCTGCTCCCTGCCCTCGGTCAATGCCCGGTACAGGATCGTCGCAGCCTGCCGCTCCGCAGGTGAGAGATAGGTGTTCCGGGAGCTCTTCGCCAGACCGTCCTCTTCACGAACGATAGGACATCCGACGATCTCCAGATCGAAATTCAGATCCCGTACCATCCGGCGGATCACTGCCAGCTGTTGCGCATCCTTCTGGCCGAAGTATGCCCGGTCCGGTCCCACGATATGAAAAAGCTTCCCACACACGGTACATACCCCGCGAAAATGCGTCGGTCGTGTCTTCCCACAGAGGTTTTTCGTCACCCGGTCCATATCGATAAAGGTACAGAAATCATCGGCATACATATCCGAAGGTTCCGGATGAAAAATCAAATCCGCGCCGGTTTCCTCACACAGTTTCGCGTCGCGGTCAAGGTCCCTCGGATAGGTGGCCAGATCCTCCTTCGGTCCGAACTGGATCGGATTGACGAAGACGCTTACCACCGTCCGGTCGTTCTGCTCTACCGATTTTTCTATGAGGCTCTGATGCCCCTCGTGCAGGTAACCCATAGTCGGAACCAGTCCGACGGATAGGCCTTCCTTCCTCCACTCCTTCACCTTTAGTCTAACCTCAGAAGGTGACGAAAAGATGTTAATACTCATGAAAAATAAACTCCTTTCAGTAATTCCCTGCATAACAAAACTGTTTAGTTCAGTTTATCTATCACTTCGTCATCTATGGAAAACGTATGCGCTTCATCGGGGAACGTACCCGCTGAAACATCGTCGATATAATTACGGATCGCGCTCTTCATCAGATCGCCTACCTTCGCGTACTGTTTGACGAACTTCGGAACAAAATCCGAAAACATCCCCAGCATATCCGCGTATACGAGGACCTGTCCGTCACAGCCGGCACCGGCACCGATTCCGATGGTCGGGATCGATAACTTCTCTGTCACCATCGCGGCCAGCTTCGCCGGAACACACTCCATCACGACAGCGAATGCACCGGCTTCCTCAACGGCAAGCGCTTCCTCGATGAGGAGCTTCGCTGCGGATTCTGTTTTTGCCTGAACCCGGAAACCGCCGAAGGCATTCACCGACTGCGGCGTCATCCCTACATGTGCACATACGGGGATCCCGGCATCTACCATGGCTTTTATCTGCGGGCAGACACGATGACCTCCCTCCAGCTTCACGGCATCAGCCCCGCCTTCCTTCATCAGACGCCCCGCATTTTTCAACGCGTCCTCCACGGAGATCTGATAGGACATGAAGGGCATGTCGATGATCAGCAGGGCATTTTTTGTCCCGCGTGATACGGCTGCCCCGTGGTGGATCATATCCTCCATCGTCACCGGAATCGTATCCTCATATCCGAGAATGACGTTCCCCAGTGAATCTCCCACCAGGATGGAGTTGACGCCGGTTTCGTCAATCAGCTTCGCGGTCAGATAATCATAGGCCGTGAGCATCGTTAATCGTTTTCCCTCTTCTTTTGCCTGACGGAATGTCAGGACTGTGTTTTGTTTTCCCATATCTCCCTGCTTTCCTGAATGAGTTCTTCCATACTCCGATAATCCCGCTCCGGGTTTTTCCGCTTCGCGATTTCGGTCAGTCGCCTTGCCAACGGCAGATAGACCGCCCGCTCCTCCGGTGTCATAACCTCCAGGTGGTGCTTCACGGTTTCGGTGTCACCACGTTCGATGGGGCCGGTCAACGCTTTTTCAGGTCCCGTGGTCAGCATGGCGGAAACATTTTTTTCGATCAGCGGTGATAAAAATGAACCCGCTTCTTCTTCGGAAAAACCGCAATCCGTCAGCATCGAAAGACTCATCTCGTAGAGTCCGATCATCAGGTTGCTGGCGACGGATGCCGCACAATGATAACGCATTTTCAGAGTGGAAATATCACGCTCTGTTCCGTCGGACGGACTTGTCGCGGAATCGATGACGGAAACCGTATGTCCCAATGTTTCGAACAGCTCACGAAAATAAGCTACGGCAGAGGACTCGCCTTCCATCGTGAGTTTCGCAGTATGAAGTTGTCGATAATCGGAAAACTTGTCGCTGAACGCGTACATCGGATGGATGGAGATACCGGCCGCACCGGTCATCCCGATCCCGGAAAACAGACTGGATGATAATGACCCACTGAATATCCCGATAATCCGGTTTTTGATATCCATGGTTTTGATTGTATTCCATACAGTGATGATCGCATCGTCCGGCGTGGCGATGAAGATACAGTCGCTTGCCGCGATCAGTTCTTTTTCATCGGGGAACCTCCGGGAATCGGTGAAAGTCGCAGCTTCGTCCGCGCTTGCCGGATTCACGTCGTAGTATCCCGTTACCGGAATCTCATGCAGAGAGAGGTATTTTCCCATAGAGAAAGAAACCTTCCCGGCACCGATAAATCCAATACTTTTCATGGCCTCACCCCCTTGCAAAGGGTGGGACATCATCATCTCTCCGATGCAGTCTCAGTTACAAGAGTACCGCTCGATAAGGCATTCTAACAGAAAACTATCGGTTTGTCAAGGAATCCTGCGAAGCAGATACAGATATTCCCTGACATAGGTGTCCCTTTCCCGGAGGTTCCGACTACCGCGAAAGGTGTTGTATCGGATGGATTTCTCGGTTACGGTTCCGAATTGTTCCAGAAGACCGAGCATCTCGTCCCGGGAGATAAAGCCTTCACTGTTGTAGGAGATCAGCGCGTACCGGCATCGTATATGACGGATGAGATCCTCCATCGAAGCATAGGCCTCTTTATTTTTATTGTAGGGGGAACGGTGCCAGTCGTTTGGGATTCCGGACACGCGGCTTAGGTTCTGACCGATTTGATAACGGCAGATCGTGTTCAGCATGAAGTAATTCGATCCGTAGCTGTGCTGGTTATAGGGAGGATCGAGATAGACCAGATCCACCGGCTCCAGCTCTGCGGCCAGTGTGTTGGCATCCTTCTGACAGGAGATGTGTTCACAGGAATAATCAGAAAAGACCGGTTTTTTCAGAACCATGTCCGACCGAATCCGCTCGAGACAGTTTTTCGCGTTCCCGCCGTACTGTCCGATGCCGGTCTGACTGTTTTTATAGAAGCCTTTGAACACACCGGATGTGTTGGCGTGGACGGAGGCCTCATGAAGAAGGGGAGCGATGAAAAACTTCTGCTCTGTGTCCGCCACCTCCGATCGTACAAACTGCATGACCGTATCGATGTAGGCGGCGTTTCTCGTGGTATAAAAAACCCTTTCTCCGGGCCGGATGTTCTCATCGTCCGCCGGAGCATAGTTTTCCGTGATGATACCGGGTTTCAGTTCGGTACAGAAGTCGTCCAGACGGCTTCGGAGGGTATCGTAGTTTTCCTCGTCGAAATCCCCGATGTCGGTCAGGTAACAGTCGTTGATCACCCGGCTGTAGTCTTCCAGATCGTTTGTGATAAGAACCGACGAATGCTGTTTCAGAAGTCTGGCTACGATGCCCGAGCCGGAAAAAAGGTCCGCGGTGCTGAGTTTATCTTTCCGAAGGTCCTGACTGACCTCCCATACGATCTCGTCGATATAGGGCAGCAGCTTTCGTTTGTTCCCGATATAGGTGATGATCTGTTCGGATAAAAATGCTTCGTTTTCCATGGTAGATGTCCTGTCTGCTTTATGACATGTGCCGGATGATCGCGTCCAAAATCTCCTCGGCATCCTCCTGTTTGGTCATGAGTGGGAGCTGAGCCGTGTCGTTAGCTGTGATGACGGAGATGACGTTCGTGTCTACGGCGAAGCCGGCTCCTGTGTCGGAGAGGTTGTTCGCGATGATCATATCCGCATTTTTATCCTGAAGCTTTTTACGGGCCCGAGCCTCGAGGTCCTCGGTCTCCATCGCGAATCCGCAGAGGAACTGGCGGTTATTTTTATGCGTTCCGAGCCAGGAGAGAATGTCGGTGGTTTTCTCCAGTTCCACCTGTTTCGGATCGTCGGATTTTTTCATCTTCTGATCATGATATACGGCCGGCCGGTAGTCCGCAACGGCAGCCGACAGGATTAGGATATCCATGTCCGAACTGTGTTCTTTCACGGCATCAAACATTTCGGCAGCGGACTCCACGCGGATGGTTTTCATTCGGATGGGATCCGGTAGTTCGGTGGGGCCGGAGACCAACGTTACCTCTGCCCCGCGTCGCATGGCAGCGGTGGCGATGGCATAGCCCATTTTTCCGGTGGAGTGGTTGGTGATGTAACGCACCGGGTCAAAGTGTTCTCTCGTCGGCCCCGCGGTGATGAGTACTTTCTTTCCGGTCAGATCCCGGTCGGAACGTAACGCGTAGTAAAGATGCTCCAGCAGGGTGTCGACCGAAGGCAGACGTCCCCGTCCGTCGGTTCCGCAGGCCAGATGTCCCTCATCGGGTTCGATCACCAGATAGTCAAACTCCTTCAGCTTGTTCAGATTGTCCTGAAGGATTGGTGAGTCGTACATATCGGTATTCATCGCCGGGGCGATCAGCTTCGGACAGTGACAGGCTATCGCTGTGGTCGTCAGCATATCGTCGGCGATTCCGTTTGCCAGTTTTCCGATCACGTTGGCAGTAGCCGGAGCGATCAGCAGGGCATCCGCCCGTTTCGCCAGTGCCACATGCTCGATGTTGTAGTTAAAATTCCGGTCAAACGTATCGATCAATGCTTTGTGGCCGGTCAGTGTTTCGAAGGTGATCGGATGGATAAACTGCGTGGCATTTTTCGTCATCAGGACGTAAACATCGTGGCCTTCTTTGACCAGACGGCTGACGGCGTCGGCCATTTTATAGGCGGCGATAGAACCCGTGACACCGATTATGATGGTTTTGGATTGATTCATGATTTCCAAGTCTCCCTTGTATTCCTGCAGCTGTGTCTGCTTATCTTCCTTCGTATCATCTCGATAGTTTCAGCTTGGACATCGGAACAACATAGGTCGGTTTCTGCAGATCCAGGGCCGTGAAGATTTCATCCAGAACCTTCGTGCAATCCGACTCCGTATCGCTGGCAAAAACCGTGTAGTGCTGCGCTTCCGTCGAGATGATGACCTTGAAGGTCGCTTTCGCACCGCTTCCGGCCGCTCTCTTCACGGAGATACGGCGGGCCCGGTCCGTGTTGACCAGGTTATTCTCAAAAGGTACTTTTATCCACATAGTGATCCTTCCTTTCTCATAGGAACCATGATTTTCGATTTTCGTATTTTATCATATCATAAAGAGGATGAAATGACAAGCACAGGACTATATTTTTCATTGATTTTCATTGATTTTTAAAAAAGATTAGTGTATAATTTATAATGCTGTGTTCCAAGTTGAGAAAACATAAAACCGAAACGGTATTTCATGCGTCATATGGGTGTAGTGAATAAATCTGTATTCAGAATGGAGGTTATTTATGAAAAAGAAAACAAAACGATGGATGTCCAGAATTCTGGTTGCCGGATTGATTCTCGGAACACTGGGGATCAGTGGGAACCTGACATCGGAAGGGAGCGCGGCGCAGAGGACCGTTGAAGTCGACGAGTCGTCGATGGTGATCGCAGCGGCATCAGCCACGCCAAAAGCATCTGCTTCGCCCTCGACATCTCCGTCGGTGAAGCCTTCGGCTACCGTGCGCCCTTCGGCTACCGTTCGTCCGACGGATACACCGACTCCCGTATCGAATCTGAAACCGGTGATTTATATCTCGGACAAGGAAGCAAAGGATGCCGCGACCTTCAAAAAAAGCGATGAAAAAACGGATAGCTGGTTTGCAGGAGACGATGACAAGTATCCGCTTTATCTGAATTATTACACCGATGAAGCCATCTCCTCATCGGATAATGTTATCCTGGAACTTGAGATGGTCAATTCCCTCGGGAAATCGGTGAATCTCAAAGAATCGAGATACGAGCTCACCGGTCAGTATTTCAGCTGATATATCTCGATCAAGAACAATAACAACAAGGAAGAAGAAGTCTATATCGTTACTTTGAAAACCTATGTGAGAGGTGATCTGGATAACACCTGGACCGGAAAGTTTACGCTATATAAACCCATGACAGCTGCTTTGGACGGACAGAACGATGCCGTACGATATGTAAAATCCGGTTCCACCTACGAGTTGAGGGCGGTTGCTGACGGCGGTCACGCGGCGAATCGGTCCTATCAGTGGTACAGCGTGAATTCCGCCGGAGGAGAGACCCCGGTTTCGGGAGCGACATCCTCTACGCTGAAGGTACCGGCGACCGCTGAAAACAATCTGCTTGATTTCCGTTGCACGGTTTCGGACGGGATCGGTTCGGCCGTGACGGGAAAGATCGGTGTCCGGGAAATCTATACCATCCGGTTTCAGTGCGGAGAGGAGGGAAAAGCGATTCCCGACGGCGAGAAAAAGTACGGGGAGTCTTATACGATCCCCCGGCCGGCTTCGGTCAGGGAGGACTGTGAGTTTGATCAGTGGCAGGGAAGCGACGGAAATGTCTATTCCGACGGGGCAATGTATTCCGGCAATGCCGACCTGGAATTGACGGCGATGTGGAAGACAACCCAAAAGATCAAAGCGTCTATCAATAGAAAAGCGGTCATCTACGGGAAGACCGTACCGGTCACGATTCGCAACCTGAACGGACGGGCGGTCAGCCTGGAGTCGTCCAATCCTAAAATACTCAAAGTCACCGATGATAACAGGATCAAGGTAGTGGGATTCGGTAGGGCGAATCTCACCGTGACGGCATCGGGGAACGAGAGCTACAAAGGATCCTCGTACACCATAAAACTAATAGAGGTGAAGCCCCCGAAGATGAAGGGAGTAACCATCAAAAAAACGGAAAACGGTGACTACCTTCTTCATTGGAAAGACATAAGAAAGAAGGGGGTCAAAAACTCGGGAAAACTTTGTTATAGAGTATACTCTGACAATTTTACGTATAAACCTTTGAAGGAAAACAGTTTTGAGCTTCCCGGAAGACTCAAAGGAAAAAAAGCAATTCTGTGGATAGAATATAAGGTTGGAGGTCATACAGTCACTAGTAAAGAGATCAAGAAAAAACTACCCTGATTGCGGAATGGATGGCTATGATGAAAAGAATGATAGAGACCTCGTGCTATACCTCAGTCGGAAGCCGGTCAGGTCAGCAGGATGCTGTCTACGTGACGGACGGAGAGATCTGGGATGACAGCGCCGATGGCCTGCACAGACAGATTGCGGTTCTGTGTGACGGGATGGGCGGCATGACGGATGGCGCGAGAGCCAGTGAGACGGCGGTCACCACGATGGCCTACGCGTTTGACCGGATCAGGGATAGCGAAACGGTGAATCTTCGCAGTTTTCTGGAGAGCAGTATCGTGAGTCTCGACCGGACGATCCATGAGTTTCCCCGTGAGAGCGGTCGCGGCTCCGGTACCACCATGGTATGTGTTTTGACGGACGGAGATTTGTTCTATACAGCGGCTGCCGGGGACAGCAGAATATATTTTATCCACGGAAACCGTATGCTTCGGCTGACCAGAGATCATAATCATGACCTGCGGCTGAAGCTGTGGCTTTCGGAAGGATTGATCACGAAAGAACAGTATGAGCAGGAAGGAAAAAAAGAAGCGCTGATCAGCTTCCTCGGTGTGGGCGATATCTCGCTGATGGATATTCCCGAGAAACCGGGCAAGCTGATTTCCGGTGATATGATCTTGCTCTGCAGTGACGGGGTCACGAACACACTGAGCGAACAGGACGTCCTCCGGATCCTAATGTCGGGGGAGAGTCTGGGCGAGATGTGTGAGCGGATTGTGGAGTCCGCGGTCAGCAAAAATCCCAACTCCCAGGATAACACATCCGTGATCCTGCTCCGATACCTGGAAGAGTTATTATAAACTGAGAAAAAACTTCGATGGAGGCATGAGAGGTAAAACATGAAATTATGTAAGTGTGAACGGGGCCATTTTTATGACAGTGAAAAATTCGATTCCTGCCCTATGTGCGGGGACGGGGAAATAGAACAGGAAGAGAACGCGATTGATGAGACCGAGCTTCCGGTGTCGGAGATTGTCGCGGAAGCCATGGAGTTTCCGATCGGAGGTGTGACGGATCCGGAGTTTGAACTGCCGATCGGAGGCGTGCCGGATACTTCGTTACCGATCGGAGGTGTGGAGGACATGCCCATAGGAGGAGTAAAGGAGTTTAACAGATGAGTAATTCTTTTCTGGAAAAAGGCACGCTTCTTCAGAATCAGTTTGAGGTGGGCGAGCCTCTGGGACACGGCGGTTTTGCCAATACCTATGAGGGTTGGAACCGTGTGCTGGCCAATCGGATATGTATCAAGGAATACTTCCCCAGACAATTCAGTGAGCGTGATTCCGACGGAAAAACAGTGGTTCCGAAGGACGAAGCATCCCGGGATAGGTTTTTGTCGGGACGGGAACGATATATCGAGGAAGCCCGAAGTGTGGCCAGTCTTCATGATGTTCCGGGAGTGGAGTTTGTCTATACATTTTTCGAGGAGAATGAAACCGGGTATATCGTTTTTGAGTTCCTCGACGGATGTGATCTGCGAAAACTGATCCGGAACAATCGGATGCTTCCCTATGCGGAATCCAGGGGAATCGTGTGCTCTGTTCTCGAGACATTGAAGGAGATCCATGCAAGGGGAGTGCTGCATCGGGATATCGCACCGGACAATGTTTTCATCACGAATAAGGGAGCGGTGAAGCTGATCGATTTCGGGTCCTCGCGAACCGGAAGCGAGGTTCATCAGGATGGCTCGGAGCCCATGCTGAAACAGGGGTACGCGCCGGTCGAGCAGTACAGTAAAACCGAGGAGCAGGGCACATATACGGATATCTATGCGGTCGGCGCCCTGATGTATCGATTGCTGACGGGGGAGACACCGCCTCCCTCCATCGAAAGAGAAAAAAATGATACGCTGAGGTTGCCTTCGGAGTTGGGAATACCCATTCCGGAGGAAGCGGAAATGGTGCTCATGACGGCGCTGAATGTGAAGCCGGAGCACCGGATTCAGAGCGTCGATGATTTTCTGTCCGCGCTGCAGGACGGAACGCCATATCAGATACCGGTTGTTACCGCGCAGGCAGAAGAAACCACGAAGAAGCAGGAAGAGGCTCCCATGACAGAGTCGTGGGAGGATGCGCCTGCGACGGAAGCCTGGGAGGATGCTCCCGCGGAGGAAACCCCGGAGGAAACTCCGGTGACAGAAGCCTGGGAGGATGCGCCTGTGCAGGAAGTGCGGGAGGATGCGCCTGCGACGGAAGCCTGGGAGGATGCGCCTGTGCAGGAAGCCCCGGAGGGCACCCCGGTGGAGGAAGCCTGGGCGAAGCCGCCAACACCGGAGCCGATGCCTGTTTCGCAGGAAGCGGTTGACGGTACGGCTGAGAAGAAAACAAAGTTTCCGAAGATTGCCATCCTGTTGATCCTGCTGATTTTGGTAGCAGGTGGTATCGTGGCGGGAGTATTCCTGCTGGGGAATAACGGAGAGGAAACCGTGACGGAAACGACGGAGACTTCGCCCCCTTCGACAAAACCGACTGCTACCCCGACCCCGGCTCCGACGGCAACACCGGAACCGGTGGAGACGCCGAAACCGACGCCGGGAAGTCTGATTGGGATGAGTGTGGAGGAAGCCGAGAATTACCTGAGTGATTTCGGCGTAGAATTGTCGGTTTCCGACGCGGACGAATATGTGTATGACGATTCGGTTGCTTATGGATTGATCTGCCAAGAGGAAGCGGAGGAGGATGACGAGGATAGCATCCACGTTACCTGTTCTCTCGGAAGTGAAGACGATTGGGTGATCGATCCGAAAGAGGTATCCGGTACGACCCGGAAAGCGATTCGAAACAGTATCCGTCAGATCCTGAAGAAGCGGGAGAGTATCCGCGGAGCTTCGGATCAGTTTGCCAAAATCATCAAAAAGCATGTCATAACCGGCCGCGGTTACAGCAGCAGTGTGGCAAAGGACAAGATCATAGAAACCAAAAAGTTCAATATACGAATCGGTGAGCACAAGATCACTGTGAGTCGCGGTAAACAGCCAACCACTTCCTCATCAGGAACGACAGGCGGCGGTGGTAACAATTCATCGAACAATAATCAGTCGAATCACAACTCATCCGACCATCACGGAGGTGGCGGCGGAGGAAGATGGGGTTGGTAATCATTGAACTGACAACCTTGAAAAGAAATAAAAAAGCCTTGCTGATGCAAGGCTTCAGACTGTAGACAAAGTCCGCAGGAAACTGCGGGCTTTTCTCATTACTTTGGCGTTCAGGAACCCCTGTACTCCAGACATAACATGGTCAGATCATCAAACTGTTCAGCGTCACAGGTGAAATCATTGATCGCAAGGTGCATTCCGGCCAGGATATTTTCCGGGCTGCTGTCATCTGTCTGATTGATGGATGACAGCAGCCTGTCAGTTCCGAACTGCTCCTCCGCTTCGTTATTTGCCTCCGGTAAACCATCCGTATATACAAAAAGCTTTGAGCCGGACTTCAGATCGATCTCGTATTCAGTGTATTTCATGCCCTTCCGTCCGCCGAGGACAAACCCGTGCTTATCCTTCAGATATTCAAAGGAGCCGCCGGGATCCTTGATGACAGGGTACTCATGCCCTGCGTTGGCAGCGACAAGCTTTCCGGTGGATATGGTGAGTATTCCGAGCCATACAGTGACGAACAGGCTGTTGGTGTTGTTTCTGCACAGTTCTTCATTGGCATCCGCAAGAGCCTGAGCGGGAGATCTGCTCTTTATTATCTGATTTGCAAGTACACCCTTGGCGAGCATCATGAACATGGCAGCGGGGATCCCCTTCCCCGATACATCCGCTATAACGATATAGAGATGATCGTCATCGATCAGAAAGAAATCATAAAAATCTCCGCCAACCTCTTTGGCGGGTGTCATGGACGCAAACAGATCAAACTCGT
>JAFYBS010000208.1 GCA_017540125.1 Eubacterium sp. | reverse complement strand
GCCGCAAAGGCAATCGGCCTGGTTATCCCCGAGCTGAACGGCAAGCTGATCGGTTCCGCACAGCGTGTACCGACCCCGACCGGATCCACCACGATCCTGACCGCCGTTGTAGAAGGAAATGTTACCAAGGAGCAGATCAACAGCGCTATGAAAGCTGCTGCCAACGAGTCCTTCGGTTACAACGAGGATGAGATCGTATCCAGTGATGTTGTCGGAATGAGATTCGGTTCTCTCTTCGATGCTACCCAGACAATGGTTCTTCCGCTTGATAACGGAACAACTGAGGTACAGGTAGTTTCCTGGTATGACAACGAGAACTCCTACACAAGCCAGATGGTTCGTACCATCAAGCATTTCGGATCTCTTCTCGGCTGATCGGGACAGAATCCATACATACTTGCATGACCTGGAAAGGTCCGGTCTGAGGGACCGGATCTTTCCTTATTTTTCAGATAGAGTCTGTAAAAAAATGAAAAACAGGAGGAAAGAGAAAAATGGGACTGAATAAAAAATCAGTAGATGATATCAATGTAAAGGGACAGCGTGTGCTCTGCCGTTGTGACTTCAATGTACCGATCATCGAGGGGAAGATCACGGATGAGAACCGTCTGGTGGCAGCGCTCCCCACGATCAAAAAGCTGATCTCTGACGGAGGAAAGGTGATCCTTTGCTCTCACCTGGGCAAGGTGAAGACCGAAGAGGACAAAAAAACCAAGACGCTGGCTCCGGTTGCCGAGAGACTAACAGAGCTTCTGGGACAGGAAGTGAAATTCGTTCCGAATCCGGAAGTTGTGGGAGACAATGTAAAAGCAGCAGTGGATGCCATGAATGACGGAGATGTTATCCTGCTGGAGAATACCCGTTTTCGTCCGGAGGAGACCAAAAACGGAGAAGCCTTCTCCAAGGATCTGGCTTCCATCTGTGACGTGTTCGTAAACGATGCCTTCGGAACGGCTCACCGCGCACACTGCTCCAATGTCGGAGTGGCAGCGCTGAAGGATACGGCTGCGGTAGGATATCTGATGCAGAAGGAAATTGACTTCCTTGGAAATGCCGTAGAGAATCCGGAGCGTCCGTTTGTTGCCATCCTGGGTGGTGCCAAGGTAGCAGACAAGCTGAACGTGATCGACAACCTTCTGACCAAATGCGACACGCTTATCATCGGCGGCGGTATGGCCTATACTTTCCTGAAAGCACAGGGAAAGGAAATCGGAAAGTCCCTCTGTGATGACGAGAAACTCGACTACTGCCGTGATATGATCGCCAAGGCAGAAAAGCTTGGTAAAAAGCTTCTGCTTCCGGTAGACAGCGTGGTGATTTCGGACTTCCCGAATCCGATCGATGCCCCGATCGATACCGAGACGGTGGATGCAAACAGTATTCCGGCTGACAAGGAAGCATGTGATATCGGAGAGAAGACCGCTGAGCTTTTTGCAAATGAAGTGAAAAATGCGAAGACCGTTGTTTGGAACGGACCGATGGGTGTTTTCGAGAACCCGACACTGGCAAAGGGTACGCTGGCGGTTGCCAAAGCATTGGCTGACTCTTCTGCAACGACTATCATCGGTGGTGGCGATTCCGCTGCGGCTGTAAACCAGATGGGACTGGGAGACAAGATGAGTCACATCTCCACCGGCGGTGGAGCATCTCTGGAATTCCTGGAGGGCAAAGATCTGCCTGGTGTTGTGGCTGCTAACGATAGATAAGGATCTGACCGGCTCGAGCGTGATATACTCGTGCGGATTGCTTTCGCAAAGTCCGCACTCCGTATATCAACGCATCTCGCCGGATCGATTTACTGAAGAATTAGAAAGAGAGGAATCTACCTATGGCTAGAAGAAGAATTATTGCGGGAAACTGGAAGATGAATAAGACTCCGTCCGAGGCGGTAGAGCTTGCGAACACGTTGTTACCATTGGTGAAAAATGATGACGTGGACGTGGTATTCTGTGTACCGGCGATCGATATCATCCCGGTGGCAGAGGCAGTGAAGGGATCCAACGTAGAAGTGGGTGCCGAGAATCTGTACTTTGAGGAGAGCGGTGCTTATACCGGTGAGATCGCTGCGAACATGCTGACGGATGCCGGTGTAAAATACGTTATCATCGGTCACTCGGAGCGTCGCGAATACTTCGCGGAAACGGATGAGACAGTAAATAAAAAAATCAAGCAGGCGTTCAAGCACGATATCACGCCGATCATCTGCTGCGGTGAAAGCCTGACTCAGAGAGAGCAGGGGATCACGATCGATTGGATCCGTCAGCAGATCAAGATCGCGTTTCTGGATATCACAGCGGACCAGGCAAAGAAGGCTGTCATCGCTTACGAGCCGATCTGGGCGATCGGAACCGGCAAAACGGCAACCGCTGATCAGGCGGAGGAGGTTTGTGCTGCCATCCGTGAGTGCATCGGTGAGATTTATGACAGTGCTACCGCAGAGGCTATCCGTATTCAGTACGGTGGCTCGATGAATGCCGAGAATGCGGCAGAGCTGTTGGCAAAGCCGAACATCGACGGCGGACTCATCGGCGGTGCTTCGTTGAAGCCGGATTTCAGCAAGATAGTAAACGCATAATTACTGATAAAAACGAGGAGAGAACATGGAATCAATCACAAGTATTCGTACACTCTATCGCGACCGCGATGACTATATCGATAAGAAGGTGACGGTCGGCGGGTGGTTGCGAAGTGTACGCGACTCCAAGACGTTTGGGTTCTTGGTGGTAAATGACGGAACATTTTTCGAACCGCTGCAGGTGGTGTATCATGATAAACTGGATAATTTTGCCGAGATCAGCAAACTGAATGTCGGCGCAGCGGTGATCGTCACCGGGACGCTGGTGGCTACGCCGGAGAACAAGCAGCCTTTCGAGATCCAGGCGGATGAGGTTTTCATCGAAGGAAAATCCACACCGGATTATCCGCTTCAGAAGAAACGCCACTCGATGGAGTTTTTGCGAACAATCCCGCATCTCCGTCCGCGTACCAACACCTTTCAGGCAGTGTATCGTGTTCGTTCCCTGATCGCCTATGCGATCCATCGGTTTTTCCAGGAAAGGGAGTTTGTTTACGTACATACACCCATCATCACGGGAAGTGACTGCGAGGGAGCCGGAGAGATGTTCCGCGTGACCACGCTGGACCCGGCGAACACTCCGATGAAGGATGGCGCGGTGGATTTTTCGGAGGACTTTTTCGGTAAGGAGACCAACCTGACGGTTTCCGGACAGTTGAACGGTGAGACCTTCGCTATGGCTTTTCAGAATATCTATACCTTCGGGCCCACCTTCCGTGCGGAGAATTCCAACACAACCCGTCATGCGGCGGAGTTCTGGATGATCGAGCCGGAGATCGCTTTTGCGGATCTGGAGGATGATATGATGCTGGCCGAGGCGATGCTGAAATATATCATCGCTTACGTGCTGGAGGCAGCGCCGGAGGAGATGGCATTTTTCAACCAGTTCATCGACAAAGGTCTGATCGATCGTCTGAACCATGTGTTGAATTCCGATTTTGCTCATGTCACCTATACGGAAGCCATCGAAATTCTGGAGAAGCACAATGATCAGTTTGAGTACAAGGTTTCCTGGGGATGCGATCTGCAGACTGAGCATGAGCGGTTCCTGACGGAGCAGGAATTCAAACGACCGGTATTTGTTACCGATTATCCGAAGGAGATCAAGGCTTTCTATATGAAGTTGAACGACGATGGGAAGACCGTGGCAGCTATGGATTGTCTGGTTCCGGGAATCGGAGAGATCATCGGCGGCAGCGAGAGAGAGGCGGATTACGAAACGCTTCGGCAACGTATGAAGGAATGCGGTCTGAACGAGGAGGATTATCAGTTCTATCTGGACCTGCGCAAATACGGAACAACAAGGCACGCCGGTTTCGGTCTGGGCTTTGAGCGCTGCGTGATGTACCTCACCGGTATGCAGAACATCCGTGATGTGATCCCGTTCCCGAGAACGGTAGGGAACTGTGAGTTGTAGCGATAAGGCGTGAGGCTGCACTTGGATGAGTTTGTTGCGTGCTTGCACGCAGGCAAACTCATCTGAGTGCAGGTGAACCCAACGGAACACGAGGATACGAAGTATCCGAGTTGTTCCGTTGGATCACGCCGATGAGTTTAAGGAGGAAACCATGAGTTTGATTTTACCCGGCAATTATGAATCCCGTTTGGATATCCGCGAGACAGAAATTGCGATCAAAAAAGTGAAGGATTATTTTGAGAGAGCATTGGCTTACCGGTTGAATCTGACCCGCGTGTCCGCTCCGCTTTTTGTGGATCCGGCATCGGGAATGAACGACAACCTGAACGGCGTGGAACGGCCGGTTGATTTCGATGTGAAGGAGACGGGGGTACAGGCCGAGGTGGTTCATTCGCTCGCCAAATGGAAAAGACATGCGCTGAAGTACTACGGATTTCACCACGGAGAGGGCTTGTACTGTGATATGAGCGCCATCCGCCGGGATGAGGAGACAGACAATCTTCATTCCATTTATGTGGATCAGTGGGATTGGGAGCGTGTGATCGACAGGGAAGAGCGGGAAGAACGTGTTCTGGAACATATGGTAAAAAAGATCTGGGATGCTATTCTGGAAACCGAGGATTATGTATCACTGGAGTATCATTTTTACGGACGGACGCTTCCGACCAATATCAAGTTTATCACAACGCAGGAACTGGTGGATCAGTATCCGGATGCGACACCGAAGGAAAGAGAATATGCGGCAGCCAAGGAGTATGGGGCTATTTTTCTGAAAAAAATCGGCGGAGCCCTGAGTGACGGAAAACCGCACGACGGGAGAGCACCGGACTACGATGACTGGGAACTGAACGGAGATATCATCGTTTATTATCCTGTACTGGATATCGCTTTGGAGTTATCCTCCATGGGAATCCGTGTGGATGATAAGGCCCTTCGGGAACAGCTGGAGAAGGCCGGATGTCCGGAGCGGGCGAATCTTCCGTTCCAGAAAGCAATTTTGGACGGAGCCCTGCCGTATTCCATCGGAGGTGGTATCGGACAGTCGAGACTGTGTCTGTTTTTCCTGAAAAAGGCGCACATCGGCGAAGTGCAGTCCTCGCTCTGGCCGGAGGAGGAAATCCGCGCCTGCGAGGAGAAGCATATCCACCTTTTGTAGGATGCTTTGACTGATTGACGAAGACCGTTGTTATATGTTAGAATAGGAGGGAACTGCGGAAGAGATCTGCGGTTCCCTGATTATTTTGTCGGGGAGCGGCAAATGGATTTGAGTCGGAGGGAACAGGAGTGTTTCCCCGGACCGGATTGGAGGACTATGGGGATACTGGCCGGATTTATGGTTCCGCATCCGCCGTTGATCGTGCCGGCGGTGGGACGCGGAGGAGAAGCGGAGATCGAAGAGACGACCCGCGCGTATGAAAAGGTGGCGGAGGAGATCGCCGAATTGAAACCGGATACGATCGTGATCTCATCTCCGCATACGGTGATGTACGCGGATTATTTTCACATCTCACCGGGAATTCACGCAGCCGGTGATTTCGGAGATTTCCGGGCAAAAAGGGTGAAGTTTGAAGTGAAATACGATGAGCGTTTTGCGATGCAGTGGGCCAATCATGCCGCGGCAAACGAGATCGATGCCGGTGTGCTGGGAGAGAAAGATTCGAGACTGGATCACGGAACGATGGTGCCCTTATTTTTCATCACGAAACGATACACGGATTTTAAACTGGTGCGGATCGGTCTGTCCGGGTTCTCACTGGCGACGCATTACCGGATGGGACAGCTGGCCTCGACCGTGGCGGATGAGCTCGGCCGTCGGGTGGTTTTCGTTGGGAGCGGGGATCTCTCTCATCGGACGCAGGAGTACGGCCCCTATGGGTTCAACCCGGCGGGCCCGGTGTACGATGAACGGATTATGGATGTGATGGGACGAGGTGCCTTCGACGAGCTGCTGGATTTTGAGGATGCTCTGTGTGAAAAAGCAGCCGAATGCGGTCACCGTTCTTTCGTGATGATGGCCGGCTCGTTGGACCGGAAGGCGGTTCGGATCGAGAAGCTGGTTCATCAGGATGTGACGGGGGTCGGCTACGGAATCTGTTCCTATATCGTGGAGGGCGAGGATCCGTCTCGGAATTTTTTGGAAAAATGGGAAGACAGAGAACAGGCTCGCCGTCAGAAGGTTCGGGAGGCGGAGGACGTCTATGTCCGGTTGGCGAGACGATCGCTGGAAAACTATGTCAAAAAAGGAGAGGTTATTTCCTGGGAAGAGGTTAAGGAAGAGGTTGTCGACGGAAGGGATATTTCTCTGGATGAACTGGAGAACCGGCGGGCCGGAGCGTTCGTCTCCATCCATAAAGAGGGAAGACTTCGCGGATGCATCGGAACCATCTCGGCCGTCCGGGGACGGGTGGCGGATGAGATTATCGAAAACGCTGTCAGTGCCTCGACCAGAGATCCACGATTTGATCCCATTGAGGAAGATGAACTTCCCTATCTGGAAATCAGCGTGGATATCTTGGGCGAAGCGGAGCCGATCCAATCGGAAACGGACCTGGATCCGGATCGCTACGGCGTGATCGTGACAAAAGGAATCCGCAGAGGATTACTGTTGCCCCATCTCGACGGTGTGGACACGGTGGAGGAACAGCTTTCGATCGCCAAGCGGAAGGCCGGATTGATGCCGGATGAAGAAGGTTGTCAGCTGGAGCGCTTTGAAGTGGTCCGGCACCACTGAGTGCGGGACAAACGCCCCGCCACCCGTGGCAGGACATTTGATTTACTGAATACGAAGCATATCCATGACGATCGCCAGGATATGGGTGAGCTGTTTCGGATTCAGCATCTTCTGATACTTGATCAGCTTTCTCAGGATCACCGGATCGGAGTTGCCTTCATCGAAGTATTCTCTGGGAGTGATGCCCAGGTAATCGCAGATCAGCATGAAGTTTTTCAGCGAGGGCAAACGATGTCTGGCCTCGATATCGCTGATGTAACAGATGCTCTTTCCGAGTTCCAGACTCATCCTCCGTGTGGAAACACCTTTTTTCCTTCTCAACTCGGTCAGTCGGCAGGCAAATTTCTTCTCAAACATAGGGGGACCTCCTTTGGATTAAAAATGATAGTATCGATTTCCCCTTCTGTACTATATTTTACCCGACGGATCTCGAAAAACGTCGGATAACGGACGTGAAAACATTTTTATGTAGGATTATATCCGACACAACCGGAAATTCGTCGGATAAGCTAAGAAAATCAAAAACAGAAGTTAAGAATAAAAAAATAAGGAGGAAATCATGAACAATTTTTCTTTTTACTCACCTACATTTTTTGAGTTCGGTCAGGGAGCCGAAGCAAAAACCGGTGAACTGATCCGTCAGTTCGGCGGAACCAAGGTACTGCTGCATTACGGCGGAGGATCGATCCGGAAAAACGGGGTCTACGGCAAAGTGATCGCCGCCCTCACGACAGCGGATATTCCGTTCACGGAACTGGGTGGAGTGGTCCCCAACCCACGCAGCGGACTTGTTTACGAAGGGATTGAACTGGCCAAAAAGGAAGGAGTGGATTTCATCCTGGCGGTCGGTGGCGGATCGGTGATCGATTCGGCCAAGGCGATTGCCGCCGGCGTGAAATACGACGGGGATTTTCTGGATTTTTATCGGAAGAAAGCTTCCATCGAGGATGCCCTTCCGATCGGAACCGTTCTCACCATCGCGGCAGCGGGAAGTGAGGGATCGGCCAATTCCGTTATCACGGATGAGGAGACGCAGATTAAAAAGGGTGCCTACAGCAACAAGCTTCGTCCCCGGTTTTCCGTTCTGAATCCGGAGTTTACCTGTACTCTTCCCGCCTATCAGACGGCGGCCGGAGCCACGGATATTTTTATCCATGTATGCAAACGGTATTTTTCCAACACACCGGAGGTGGCGATCACGGACCGGCTTTGCGAGGCAGTGATGAAAACCATCATCTATGAAACCCCCCGTGTTTTGAGAGACCCGAACAACTACGATGCCAGAGCAAACATCATGTGGGCCGGGATGATCGCGCACAATGATATCTGCGGAGTGGGACGGGAGCAGGATTGGGCCTCCCATCACATCGAGCATGAGCTTTCCGCTATGTATGATGTGACACACGGAGCTGGCCTGGCTGTTATCGTTCCTGCCTGGATGAAGTATGTAGTAGAGAAGCATCCGGAGCGATTCGTTCCGTTTGCCACCGAGGTATGGGGGGTACCGTTGGATATGCCGAATCCGATCGAAACCGCGTTGAGGGGAATCGAACGGTTCGAAGCATTTTTGAAACAGATCGGCATGCCCTCCCGGTTTTCGGAGATTGGAGCGAAGAAAGAAGATATCCCCAAACTGGTGGACAAGCTCTTCGCGAACAAGGAGACCGAGGGATTTTATGTCAAACTGAATCGTGACGATGTGACGAAGATTTATGAAAGCGTAGCGGATGTTTAAGCTGTAGACAGTAGTAGAATTATGAAAAATATTGGTATGGATAAAGACAGCATGAGGAAAGCGACGAGTCGGATCGTCCGGCCGCTCCTTCTGTGGTATCGTGAAAACAAACGGAGCCTCCCCTGGCGGGAGGCTCCGTCTCCCTATCATACCTGGATTTCCGAAATCATGCTTCAGCAGACGAGGATCGAAGCGGTGAAGGAGTACTACCGCCGGTTTCTCACAAGACTTCCCGCCATCTCCGATCTGGCGGAGATCACGGAGGACGAGCTGCTGAAGCTGTGGGAGGGGTTGGGGTATTATTCCCGTGCCCGCAATCTGAAAAAGGCAGCGATCCGCGTCGAAGAGGAATACGACGGGGAACTTCCGGCTGATTTTGAACAGCTGAGGAGTCTTCCCGGTATCGGAAACTACACGGCAGGTGCCATCGCTTCCATCGCCTACGGCCTTCCCGAGCCGGCGGTGGATGGGAACGTGCTCCGGGTTCTGATGCGGTATCTGAACCGTGATGACGATGTGATGAGCGGAAAGCTGCGCAGTGAGGTGGAGGACTGCCTGCGGGAAGTGATGAGGCAGGCGTTTTGCGGTGGGACGGATTCTTATATAGAAGAAGAGAAAACCGGACCAGGAGAAAAAGCGGAGGAAAACCCTGCCGGGGATTTCACCCAGGCATTGATGGAACTGGGGGAAGTGATCTGTCTTCCGAATGGAGAACCGCTTTGTGAAAAATGTCCGCTTCGGGAAGAGTGTCTGGGACGGGAGGCCGGACGGGCGGCGGAGCTGCCGGTCCGTAAAAAGAAAACCGTTCGAACGGTTGAGAAACGAACCATCCTT
Organism: Eubacterium sp.; assembly: GCA_017540125.1. GTDB lineage: Bacteria > Bacillota > Clostridia > Lachnospirales > Lachnospiraceae > Eubacterium_F. Next base: position 3,489 of record JAFYBS010000208.1, on the reverse strand, counting down.
CGGTTGAGGGATCCGGACGGTCGGGTGGCGATCCGGCGGCGACCGGACAGCGGACTTCTGGCGGGGATGTGGGAGCTGCCGTCGGTGGACGGACACAGGAAGAAAAATGAGATTCCTTCCGTGGTGGGAGAGCTGACCGGAAGCGAGGATCCCACCGGTCCGGTCCGAAAGATGGACAAGGCCAGACACATTTTTTCTCACCGCGAATGGGACATGGTGGGGTATGAGATGGAACTCCCACCACGAGATATGGTGGGTATGGTATGGGCCTCTCCCCAAGATTTAGAAGAAAAATTTGCCCTTCCTACCGCATTTTCCGCTTTTGTAAGACACTTGTAGAGTACTGAAAACAGCATATTTCGACATGAATTTTAAGAAAAACACAATATCTTGTGCTGGCATCTTGACATTCGATATACAGGGTGTTATAATGAACCACAGTTGGCCTCGAGGGGTGATCGCCCTCACGAACGGTATACTTATGATGATTTCAGCTGGAAATACAGAGGCATAGAGGAGATGATACAAAGGTAGAATCCCGAGATTACGAAAGAAGTAACTGTAAACTGTGGGACACGGCCGGGGAGGACCGCGTCAGAGAGAAACCACTCGAATGTTGTCGAAAGGAGTTGTTTTACTGTGCGAGTTATTAAAAGGGACGGACGAACGGTAGATTACGACCGGAACAAAATCCTGATTGCCATCCGCAAGGCAAATGCGGAGGTGGATCAGTTTGAAAAGGTGAGTGATGATGCGATTGACGGGATTATCGCAGGCATCGAGGGGATGAAAAGGGATACCATGCAGGTGGAGGACATCCAGGATGTCATCGAGCAGAAGCTGATGGCGGCCGGGAAGTTTGAGTTGGCAAAAAAATACATCATCTATCGGTACACCCGTGAATTGGTCCGCAAGGCAAATACCACAGATGATTCGATCATGAGTCTGATTCAGAACAGCAACAAAGATGTTATGGAGGAAAACTCCAACAAAAACGCTTATGTTGCCAGCACTCAGCGTGATTTGATCGCAGGAGAGGTTTCCAAAGACCTTACCAAGAGAGTTCTTCTTCCCGAGAAAATCACGAAGGCACATGAGGAGGGAGCAATCCATTTTCACGATATGGATTATTTCATCCAGCCTATTTTTAACTGCTGTCTGATTAACATAGGAGATATACTGGATAACGGAACCGTGATGAACGGCAAACTCATCGAGAGCCCGAAGAGCTTTCAGGTAGCATGTACGGTAACGACGCAGGTGATCGCTGCCGTGGCCAGCTCCCAGTACGGGGGACAGTCTGTCGACACGGTACACCTCGGCAAATACCTCCGCAAAAGCGCGGAGAAGTTCCGTGAGCGTTATATGAGAAAATTCGGTGATGCCATGGATGCCGAAACCATCGAGCAGCTGGTTCAGGAGAGAGTTCGCGACGAACTCCGCTCCGGCGTTCAGACAATCCAGTATCAGATCAATACACTGATGACAACGAACGGGCAGTCTCCTTTTGTCACTCTGTTCCTGTATCTGAGAGATGACGATGAGTACATCACGGAGAACGCGATGATCATCGAGGAGATCCTCCGTCAGAGACTGGAGGGGATCAAGAATAAAAAGGGTGTTTATGTGACACCGGCCTTCCCGAAGCTGGTTTATGTTCTGGATGAGAACAACCGGCTGGCCGGAGGAGAGTATGATTACATCACGAAGCTTGCGGTTGAGTGTTCGGCAAAGCGTATGTATCCTGACTATATCTCAGCGAAAAAGATGCGTGAGATCGAGGATGGCAATGTCTTCTCACCCATGGGATGTCGCAGTTTTCTTTCTCCGTGGTATGACGAGAACGGCAACGTTAAGTTTGAAGGTCGTTTCAACCAGGGCGTGGTTTCCCTGAACCTTCCGCAGATCGGTATTCTGGCAAACGGAAACATGGAGTATTTCTGGCAGCTTCTGGAAGAGAGACTTTCCCTGTGCTTTGAGGCATTGATGTGCCGCCATCGGGCACTGGAGAAGGTGACCAGTGATGTCAGCCCGATCCACTGGCAGTACGGAGCGATCGCCCGCCTGGAGCCGGGTGAGTCCATTGATCCTCTGTTGCACGGAGGATATTCCACGATCTCGCTCGGATATATCGGTTTGTATGAGGTGACCAAGCTCATGACCGGACAGAGCCAGACCGAGCCGGAGGGAGAGGCATTTGCCAAAAAACTGATGAACCGTCTCCGGTCCGCAACCGATACCTGGAAGGCGGAGACCAACATCGGATTTGCCCTTTACGGAACACCGGCTGAGAGCCTGTGCTATCGGTTTGCGGAGATTGATAAAAAGCGTTTCGGTGATATCGAGGATATCACGGATAAGGGATACTATACCAACTCTTATCATGTGGATGTTCGCGAGAAGATCGACGCGTTCGACAAGTTCGCGTTCGAGCAGCAGTTCCAGGAGATCTCCAGAGGCGGTTGTATCTCGTATGTGGAGATTCCGAACATGCAGAACAACATCCCTGCTTTGGAAGAGCTGGTTAAGTATATTTATGACAACATCATGTATGCCGAGTTCAACACCAAATCAGACTACTGTCATGTATGCGAGTTCGACGGTGAGATCATCTTGAACGAGGACAATGATTGGGAGTGCCCGAACTGCGGAAATACGGATCACGACAAGATGAATGTGACCCGCCGTACCTGTGGTTATCTGGGAGAGAACTTCTGGAATGTAGGAAAGACCAAGGAAATCGGTTCCAGAGTTCTGCACATTTAACAGCAGTATCATATCGGAACCGAGGTGTGGAACGTGAATTATGCAGACATCAAGCAGTATGATGTAGCCAATGGCATAGGAGTGCGTGTATCACTTTTTGTAAGCGGATGCACGCATGCCTGTGAAGGCTGTTTCAACAAAGAAGCATGGGATTTCGATTATGGGAAGCCCTTCACGGAAAAAGAAATCGAGGACATCATCGAATACATGAAGCACTCCTACGTTGCGGGGCTGTCTCTGTTGGGTGGTGAGCCGATGGAGCCTTCCAACCAGGAAGGGATTTTGCCGCTGCTCCGCAGAGTGCATGAGACTTACCCGGAGAAGACGATCTGGATGTATTCCGGTTACCTTTTCGATGAGGATATCCTGGGTCGCATGTGCAAGGAAAGTGAAATCAGCCGGGAGATCATATCCTACATCGATATCCTGGTGGACGGGGAGTTCATCCTGGCCCGGAAGAATCTGAAGATCAATTTCCGGGGCTCCGACAATCAACGTATCATCGATGTGAAGAAATCCCTGGAGACCGGCGAGGTGGTACACTGGTCGGAAGAGAGAGTATAGGGAATAAGGAAAAAGAAAGAAAGTGAAAAATCGGTCATCCTCCGGGATGGCTGATTTTTGTTACCATTCACGGCAGTCACTTCCCAACTCGAAAATCCCGCATGGCACGAAGTGCCATGCTCCACTGTCCCTTCGGGACTGATTTTCTCATTCGGGAAG
>JAFYBS010000207.1 GCA_017540125.1 Eubacterium sp. | reverse complement strand
TCCTCTCCCGCCTCCAGCATCCTGGCCAGGTAGTAGATCGCCGCGTCCGGATCCGAGCCGCGCATACTCTTGATAAAAGCCGATATCGTATCGTAGTGGTTATCCCCGGTCTTATCATAGGAAACTTTTCGCCGCTGGATACACTCCTCCGCTACGTCCATCGTGATGTGGATGATACCGTCCTCTGAACGCTCCGTAGTCAGCACTCCCAGCTCGATCGCATTTAACGCCGTGCGGGCATCTCCTCCTGCCACATCCGCCAGAAACTCCAGCGCCTCCTCATCGATCTCAGCCCGGAACGATCCCAGACCTCTCTCCTCATCCGTTAATGCCCTCCGCAGGATAGCCCGTATATCCTCATCACTCAAAGGCTTCAGTTCAAAAATGATAGAACGCGAGATCAGAGCCCCGTTCACCTCGAAAAACGGATTCTCCGTGGTGGCTCCGATCAAAGTTACCGTACCGTCCTCCACAAAAGGAAGAAGATAATCCTGCTGGCCTTTGTTAAACCGATGGATCTCATCGATAAAAAGAATCGTCTTTCTCTGATAGGCGGCGATGGTCTCCTTCGCCTTCGCCACCACCTCCTCCATATCCTTCTTTCCGGCCGAGGTCGCGTTGATCTGACGAAAGTCTGCCTGTGTCGTATTGGCGATCACCTTCGCCAGCGTCGTCTTGCCCGTCCCGGGAGGTCCGTAAAAAATCACCGAACTCAGCTTATCAGCCTTGATCGCCCGATAAAGCATCCGGTCCTTCCCGACGATATGTTCCTGCCCCACCACTTCATCCAGAGTCTGCGGTCTCAGTCGGGAAGCCAGCGGTGACTCCTTTTCCTTGTTCTGTTCTCCCAGATAATCCAGTAAATCCATTCTATCACCTAAAGTAGAAAAATATTCTCGTTCCCTTTTCCGTACCGGACCTCACCCAGATCCTCCACCTGTTCCTTACCGGAAAAAATCTGTGTCAGTTCCTTCCGAAAACGCTCATAATTCTCCGCAGGCATAACCAACGTCAGAGAAACCCCGTCATCATATGTACTATCCAATTCCTCCGCCTCTGCATCCAACATCCTGTGACGGATTGTTCCCAATGTCGTATAATCGAGCTTAACTGTGATTTTCCGGCCGTTTCGGATCGCGGAAAACTCGGATTTATCAATCGCATCCTTTACAGCGGTCCCATAGGCCCTCACCAGTCCCCCCGGTCCCAGCTTCACACCACCGAAATACCGGGTGACCACTACCAACACATTGCGAAGACGGTTTCCCGCCAGAACATCCAGCATCGGCCGCCCTGCCGTTCCGGAGGGTTCGCCGTCATCGCTGCTTCGTTCGATGCGGTCTTTTCCGTCTTCCGAAAACACGATATAGGCATAGCAGTTGTGTCTGGCATCATAATACTCTTTTCTGAGCCGGTCAATTTCGGCCATCGCTTCTTCCTCTGAGGAAACCGAAAGGAGATTGGCGATAAACCGGGAACGTTTCTCGACGTATTCAGCCTGTGCACCCTTCCGCACGATTTTCTCCTGAGTCTCCTGCTCCGCCACGATACCGATTCCTCCTACTTCTGTTTTTTCCCCTTTCGGGTCTTGCCGAACACCATGGCGCTGACGGTAACCGTCATACGGGCTCCGTCAATCACGCGGTAAGCCTGAATGACATACTTATAGGACGTTCCTTTTTTCAAATCGGTTATTTTTTTCTTGAACGTACCCTGTTTCACGCTCTTTATAAACTTCAAAGCCTTGGATTTCTTCTTTTTATTGCCGTAGATGCGGTACCCGTCGGCTTTTGACTGTTTTTTCCACTTCAGCGTCAGAGATTTCTTTTTTACCTGGATCACTTTGACGGAAAGCTCTCCGGCTGTCGATCCTTTGAGACTGGTGTTGGCCTTGTAACTCCGGATCACCTTGTCCGTCAGAAGCAGCTCCTTCTCCGTGATCCCGTTTTGCCGCGCATAGAGCACCATGTTTGCCGCGGTAGGATAGGATATGGTTCCGTCCTTTTTCACCAGCTCATCGACCAGTTTTTTGTCTTTATCGGAAAGAGAGGTATGGACCTCCGAGTCTTTTCCTTCGCCCGGTCCGTAACTCGGTATGGGGGTCTCCGTAGCAGCAGGAGTCTCCGTCGGAACGATCGAAGCTGCCGGGGACGTAACCGGTGTTGACGTCGGCACCGGAGGCATCGATGGAACCACTGTCGGAATCGATGTCGGAGTGATCACCGGTTCCGATGTCGGGGTCTCGTACTTCCAAACAACATAGAACGCAGTATCGTCGTTCAAAATCTTCCCTGCTTCCCCCCAGTACATCCCCGTCACATCTTCACCTGAGGGACTGTCTTTGTGAAGTTCAAAGCTGTAACCGGATTTCGTCGGATACCGGTGAGAAAAACGACATCCCGCTCCCGGCGTAGATCCGGAGACAAACTGAGCAAAATGGATGTCATCACTCCCCGTTGCCTGTGCGCTCAGATCCGCGCTCCCGGCCAGGTGGACATCGCCCGATGTGATATAAATCCCACCGCCTCGTCCGCCATTCGTCGCGATATTTCCCGTGATCGTCCCACCGGACAGATCACACACCATCGTTTCATCGATTGCCGAAAGATAGATCCCGCCTCCCTCGATTGCCGAATTGGATCGTATCAATGATTTTCCACCCACCAGAAGCGTCCTGGTAGTATATATCCCACCTCCGAGGATGTTGGTCCCGCCATTCCCCTCGAT
>JAFYBS010000206.1 GCA_017540125.1 Eubacterium sp. | reverse complement strand
TCAAAGCTCAAAGCGAGTTTGATGTGCTTGATGATGTCAAGACCGATACCGCCTCCGATCATGATGTCAAAGCTCTGATAACCCTCGTCTGAGAGATTCTTGAAGGGATCAGCATCTCCTATCTTTGTGTTAGAACTCAAACAGAAAGAAGGACCGCCGCCGGCGAAGATAGAGAAATCAGCACCGCTTCCGAAGGGGATGAACAGTTTCGCGCGTACAGGGATATCTAGATAGCTCTCCAGAAGAGTGGCGTCTTTGACGTCCAAGAAATCGTTCTTTGCTGCAAGACCCAGGTCAGCACCTACAGAGAGGCCGAGAACGCGTCCACGGAGGTTCTGCTCAAAGCTGATACCACCGATATAGGCTCCGCCGCTCTTGTTTTCGGATGCGCCGTCAAGAGAGTTTACGTATGCGCGTGCGCCATTGTAGAAGCCGATGCTTGTCTGTGCAGACATCTTTGTGCCGAACAGCATCATAGCTGAAAGTGCCATCAAGGCAAGAATTGTCTTTTTCATGAAATGATTATTTAAGTTTTTACTCCGCAAATATAATCCATTTGTACAATTCGGGAAACCTCCTGATATGGTTTGTTAGGCGGCCAGGAACAAAAAAAACATCACCCTGTTGGCTCGAGAGGGTGATGTCATATCTTTCTTGGAGTATTCTGCAGTCAGCTATTCCGCAGGGACCGCATAGGTGAGAGAAAGCTTCGGCTTGTCACCTGAGGACGCAGGACCTTTCAGTACACCCTTGTAGAACCTGTGGAAATCCATCAGAGTCTGGGTGGTCTGCTGAGTTCCCGAGTTCGCGGAACTGTACATCTGGGCGAGCATCATGTAACTGTAATAGTTGGAGTATCCTCCGTAACCACCATAGCCTCCATAACCGTAACCGCCGTATCCGTAACCGCCATATCCGCCGTATCCGTACATGTCGTTGTAATAGCTGGCATAAGCCATCTGGTTATAGAAGTCGCTCATGTTGCTGTTAGATGAATTCGAGTTGCTCTGGGTTATGACCTCTTCCCTGGTAGCCAGGAACCAGACATCGTAATTATCTATCTTGTCGAGATTCTTGAGCTTCACCATCTCCTGGACATGATGGGAGATATCGGGCGCGTATACTCCAAGAGATCGGTTGATTTCTCCCTGGTTCTCTGTGGAGATCGAAGCGTCGGTGATGCCGGCGAAGGTCACAGTTTTATCATCGGCCACTATACGGGTTGTGGGGCTGATGATCCTGGGATACTGGTCCATCAGAGTATAATCTTCAGGAAAATCGAAGGGCATGGTGATAGTCGCCTTGCTGACGATTATGGAGTTAGGGTCGCCGTGCTTTGAGATTTCTTCTATTATCTTCTTCCTTAAGGAATTCGCCTTGATGACCGGTTTTAGTCCCTTTCCTCCTTCAAAGTATATGTTCTCTCCTGCCTTGCCCTCCATGCTTTTGCTCTCATGAGTGGTGATATCAAGAGCCAGCTGAGGATAATTTGTAGGAGATGTGTCGGTCACATCGGCCATGTCGTAGATTTGGGTGGGGCCGAGATAAAAGACGAAGGATGTGTCAACAAGACCCTTGTCCTTGTACTGTGCTGAGAACTTGAGGGTAGCAGTACTTCCATATATGTAACCGTCCTGCACGTCTATAGGGAGACGGAACATGTTGATCCTTCCTCCGTTCCCTGTAGGTTCATCCGTTGAAATGTAGATGCCGGGGAACTTCTTCACGTAGTTGGTGATGGTGTCAAGGTCGTGCTGTGTGATTCCGAAGAACTTTTCTCCGAACTCCTTCGAGAAATTGAACGAAAGAGAATCCACGCCATTGTAGATGGGGATTCCGTCGGTAATCCTCTTCTTAATGTATGAAACATCCTGCTTGTTGGAAGTGAGGTCGATGGGCTTGTCAAGCTCGTAAACGTTCACCTTCTGGAGTATGTTTGCCTGTGAAGGGTCCGCTGTGGAAATGGAGTCGCTTACTGCTGTGAAGTGAAACTCGCGGAAAACCTGAGTACCGGGGAGACCGAAGTCAAGCGTGTCCATCAAGGGGACAAGAGTGAACGCTGTAGCTCTGGTTGTGAGCCCGAACAGTTCATCTCTCACGGCACCGAAGGTCAGACGGTAAAGGCTGAGACCCGAAAGGGAGTCCGCCTGACGCATTTCTATGTCGTCGATATCTATATCGCAGGTGTAAATGTCGAATTTCTGATTGGCGGCTATGTAGTCTTCGCCAAGCTCCTTGTTGACATTGACGCAGGACAGGCAGCAGATTGCGGCAAGAGATGAGGCCATCAGCCTGAAAACCCTGCGGTTAATGTTCGGATGTATCATTGTAACTGTTCGTAAAATCCGTTATACTCGTCGATGTAGGAACCGTCTTCGTAGGACTGCTTGTTGAAAGGCAGAACCGGCAGGCCGAGTTCCTTGCAATATCCGATGACCTCCTGGTCAGCCCCTTCTGAGCCGATAATGACGCCGTCAGAATACTGTGCAGCTAATTTCGCAAGATTTGTGCCAGTAGGTTCGTTCAGAAGAGCTACGTCCGCGTCGGATATCTGACCGAGTTTGGCGAGGGATGCGAAGTCACCGGCGAAAAGATCCTTCGGGGTGTCATCATAGAGTGAAAGGACGATTTTTGTTCCTGCGAAAATCGGGTCTTCGCGGTAAACTTTCTTCAGGAAAAGAGGGAGGATATGGGTGATCCACCCCTGGCAATGTATGATGTCCGGTGTCCAGCGGAGTTTCTTCGCAGTTTCAAGTACGCCACGGGCGAAAAAGACAGCTCTTTCCGCATTGTCCTGGAAGAAAACGCCTTTCTCATCGGCATAAATCTGTTTGCGCTTGAAATAATCGTCGTTGTCAATGAAGTAGACCTGCATTCTTGCTGCTGCAATTGACGCGACTTTTATGATGAGAGGCCTGTCGACATCATTGATGATGATGTTCATGCCGGATAGGCGAATGACCTCATGAAGTTGGTTTTTTCTTTCGTTGATGCATCCATAGCGGGGCATGAAAGAACGGATCTCTTTCCTTCTTTCCTGGATGCCTTGGGGAAGATATCTGCCTATATCAGCGATGTGATTCTCGGGAAGATAAGGGTATATCTCCGAGTTGACGAACATTATTCTTTTTGCGGACTCTCCCATGATTGAAAACGATTCTTTGGACAACGTCCGGCAACGGAGCCGGAACACCTCAAAAAATCTCAACAAAGGTAAGAAATTTTTTCGATATTTCGATATTTCACTATCTTTGAGGTCAATTTGGAGGACTGTGTCCTTTTCTGAAAGTGGTCAATTATGCGAGGAGAAGGGAAAATAATCCGTAGAAGAATAGCTAACGCTTACTTTTCATCAGTGATCAGCATCAGTCTGGTGCTTCTTCTGGTGGGCGTGGCATCAATGCTTCTTGTGAATACGGAGAG
>JAFYBS010000205.1 GCA_017540125.1 Eubacterium sp. | reverse complement strand
GTTCTACTGATATTTCTCTAAGGAAGAGCACATAGTCATCAAAACTCTCTTCCATTCTTTTGAAGGTATTGTGTCCTTCCGTGAAATATTTTGATGGTGGCTCATATTCATATTCATCCTTGGCAAGTTCAAGTATTTCATGGAGCTCATTTATAAGTTCCCGTGCCTTTCCCTTATCAACACGCATCCAGCCGTTGACCACACTATCCCAGTAACCTATGGCCCGACCGATCCATTCGGCAAGTTTTTTATGCCAGGTCTTATCCGGCTCGTTTTCCATCCCTGCCTTGGCATACCGGAGCAGATGTGCAAGGCATTCCTGATGCTGTGAGCCATGCTTGATAAGAGCAGCTTCGTGGTCGCTGATCAGTGTTCCATCATAGAACTCCAACGGCGAATTCTTTACGCCCTCATCACCCTTCTTTTCGCGCCCCTGGTACAGGACCTTCCCATCAGCGCAGGTGATGATTACAGCCATCTGCTTCCCATTTGCCCGTCCAAATGTAAAGTCAGCATGAAGCACCGGCGCAGAGAGAAGATCGTCAAAGATCTCATTTCTCTCCTCAGCAGTCTTCTCCGAAAACTCCTTTGACAGTTTGCAGATGAAACCGTTGGATATATCGATTTCGCCGTGAGAGATGTCCTTCATGAACAACCTCGTTTTATCAATGGATGTGTAAAGGTCATTATTAATCATGTAAGCCATGGCCTTTACTGTTCCATCGTAGTTCACATCATCGATAACTCCATCCGGGAATGGCGCATGTACACGCTGCCGGGTTTTCTTATCACGGTATTCCGGAGTGCTGTATTCTATTACCTCCGTAATGACATGAACCTTTACCAGTTGCCTTGTAATAGTTTTTCCTGTCGGTAAATATCTGTCCGTGTCCAGATACACATCGGGAGGTGGGATCTGTATTTTATCGGTAGGTTCATGTTTCTTTCTTCCATGATGCTTATGCCCCGGTTGTGCACCTGGCTTCTTTCCTGATTTTTCTCTGGAATTATGCTTATGGATCGTCTCGTGGTTCGGGTTCATGGATGAGGACTTGGATGAGTTGGTATGGTCTTTTTTCAGAAATCATCACAAGTGGCAAACCAAAGATTCCTCACATGAATCATTTCTCTCCGTGCATCCGCCAGCTCATTTTTCAGTCGGCGAATAGTTCTTGCATCCGCATTCCGGCACCGAAGGAATTCCTTCTCCATCTGGATATATTTTTCCCCGGACTCAAACGCTTCCAACTTATCCTTGAGAGCCTTGATCTCAAAGCGAAGATCAGCGATCAACATGTCCTGATCAAACATCCGAAAACTCCTTTGCGACTGAAAGATGAACTGTTCTGACCTTTTCTGCAAGTTCATCATATTTCTTATTAGCGTCGTCAAGAGCTTTCTGAAGATCTGCTATGATCTTATCCTTATTCTCGATTTCCTTTTTCAGTGCCGGCAGATCAACAGAGCCAACAACCATTTCTGCACTATCCGTTTTCTTATCTTTCTTGCGGATAATATCACCAGTTTCAGGATCAACACGACCAAGGTACTGTCTTTTTGACCGGGGTTGTTTTTTCTCTTTGTCCCAGTAGGATACGCTCTCGTAAGCGTATGTGATACCGGTTTGTTTGTTGGTTTGATAAACGATACTTGACATGGCAAATACCTCCTTTGATAGTGTACATATATTATACACTATTTTACGGAGTTTGTCAAGTAAATAGTTACATAATTTTAAAGGATATTAGCTATGTTTTGATTTAACATACATCCGATTCTCAGATGTCCCGAGAATTAGCGGAAATGGTCATGGCGTGAATGGTAACAAAAAAAAACTGTGGAAATGATCCCCCCTGTGTGCTATAATGGATTCGAAGTGAATGGGATAAGGAGGAGTGATCAGAGTTATGAAAAAAAAGATCGGGATAATCGCGTGTGTATCGATATTGCTCGTGGGACTGTTTTTCTTCTGCCAGTCCATGATCATCAAAGCGGATGATACGGGTACGGCAAGTGCGATGACGTCGCCGGCCCCCACCGGTTCTTCGCTTTCGACCTCTACTCCCGTGCCGACGGCCACACCGGTACCGACTCCCACGCCGGATCCGCGTGCCTACCGGGAACTGAAAATCGGTAAAAAGGTAAAAAAGGTTTATGAGGTCGAGGGACGCTTTGAGAAAAAACCGAAATCGAAGATCCGCGTTTTCCGACAGGAATCCGGATCGATCTACACGGGAAAATTTTTCCTGAAGGGAAAACATATCTACTTCGCCGGGAAAACCGGGGAGATCCAGCGCGGTTGGAAGAAGTACCGGAACAACATCTACTTTTTCTCCCGGAAAAACGGTCGACTCACCCACAGAAAAAAGGTAGAGGGCGTTCTGATCGGAAAGGACGGAATCGCGAAGAAAGGCAGGCTGAATCAGGAGAGAGCAGAGACATTTCTGAGGGCCGCTGCCATCGTGAAACGGATCACCAAACCCTCGGATACCAAATCCGAAAAGCTGTATAAATCCTACAAATGGGTCATGAGTCATCCCTACGTCCGTCACCGCTCGATGAAGCAGATGATGAAGAAGTCCAACTGGAAAGAAACATGGGATGTTGTTTTTGCCAACGATATTTTTCTCTGGGAGGGCGGATGCTGTGTCTCGGATGCGGCGGCCTTCGCGCTGATGGCAAAAGAATGCGGCTATAAAAAAGTAACTCTGTGCTGTGACACCGGACATTCCTGGGACGATATCGGAGGATATCTGTACGATCCGCTGTTTGCCAAAGCACGGAGTTTCGATGCAAATTATCATGCGCACTATCACGATTACCGGGTCAATCCGGTGATCACGAAAAAGATCAGCTAGTAAAACACGGCGATCGGCCGACAGGACTCAGCCGATCGACAACATGATATCGGAGTAAAACTCTCCTTCTTTATCGGTAAAATTGGCCACACCGTGATATCTCTCCGTGGTGGATTGGATGGACGTAAGTCCGATTCCCGATCCGTTCTTCCGGGTAGACAGGTAGTGGCCGTTTTCCTTTTTCACGGGAGTACCGTAAGGGTTGGTCATGACGATACAGAGATAGGAATTACTTTCCGTCATCATCACCGAGAGATCGATATACCGTTTCTCCTCCTCCACGTCCCGACAGGCCCAAATCGCGTTTTCCAGCAAATTTCCTATGATGTTACAGAGATCGATGTTGGAGACGCCGGTGTCCTTCGGCAGCTCAACCTGCCAGTCCTGATGGATACCCAGCGGTTCCGCCACTTCATGATAGTAATTCAACAGGGCGTTGACCGCGTGATTCGGTGTATAGGACAGCACATCGTTTACCGGCAGCGTGTCCACATACTCCTTCAGGTATTCTTTGATCTCTTCCAGGTTATCCTCTCTGGCCAGATTCTCCAGCGTGCGGATCGTCTGACGGAAATCATGTCTGGCCGCCGAGCTCATCTCCATGTAGTTTTTCTGTTTGATGTACTGGCTCTCCTGCATCTCCAGCATCCGGTTCCGCTCCTCGATCTCGTTCTCACGAAGCATCCCCGAAACGGTAAAATAAAAGATCACCGTCAGAATACTCATCATCAGAAACATAACGGAAGTCACAACGATGTAAGCGAGAAAAACGTTGTTGGTATGCAGGGTCTCGTAGTGGATCGGCCGGATCATCACCGCTACGAAAAAAAACAAAAAAGACACGGAAAGAGTGGTAAACCATACGATGGGAAGATTCAGGTGATCCACCAGATAACTCCCGTATTTTTTGACCGGATGGGCGATCAGTACAACCAAAACCATGGTCAGCAGAAACTGCATCGACGCTGCGTCCACACTGAAGACGTCGGCTCCGGAAGTCGGATTCCGGAGGGAATCATACAGGAGTGAAAAATCCGAGATCAAAGACTCGAATACACACACTTCGGCAAATATCGCCAGGGTTTTGCTGATATGTACCTTCAGCAGTTTGTGATACATGAAAAAGAACAGTATCATAAACGGAAACAGCATGGTGTTCGGGGCAGTCTGCATCTGGCAGGTAAGCCAGGTCAGCTCGAACAGGGTCACCATCCCTATCGGAATCATGATCTTCAAGGTCCTCTCCACACTGAACAGCATCTGATTTTTCATAGGAAAAAAACACAGGACTGCCACCGGAATGATCGAAAGATAATCCAGCAATACCGTGAAAAAATATCCGCTACTTACCATGCCGATCAACCCTCCTCCGATGCAGCCGCCTCATCCATCGCTTTTCGCGCGTCCTTCTGTTTGTTTCGCACCTTATTGAAAATATAATTCTGCCATTTTTTTTCGGTCTCGTACATTTTTTTGGTAAACACGGGATACTGCCTTCCGTTTTTCAAAAAGCACTCTCCGTCCCGGAACTTGACGATATAGTCCATATTGACCAGGATCCCGCGATTGATCAGAATGAAGGACGGTTCGTCCTTTAACTCGTCACAAACTCCGGAAAATGTCATCCTGGGATGGTATACGGTACTGCGGTCCGTGATCTCGAGGTAGTTGGATTCGGCCGTCCGGATCGATACGATATCGGAAACCGGGATGCTGTGGTTTTGACGGTCACTGGCAAACTCCAGTGTCTGGGAATAGATCGTGGTATGACGCTTCAGGATATCATCCATGACCTGAAAGATCTTTTCTTTTTTGGCCGGTTTCCCGATGTAATCAAAAGCATGGATCGAGAACGCGCTTCCCATATGTTCCGAGCTGGTGGTGAGAAAGATGATGATGGTATCCCGGTCGGTCTTTCTTATCGTCTCCGCCGTCTCGATCCCGGTAATCCCTCCCATGTAGATGTCCAGAAAAATAACGGTATACTCGAAGGGCGCATAGGTCTCCAAAAACTCCTCTCCGCAGGAAAACTCATCCACCATGAGATCGATATTTACAGCAGCACTGTATTCCGCGAGTATCCCTCTCAGATTTTCAATTTCATTCGGAAGATCATCGACGATGGCAATGTTCATAACTCTTCAATCCTTCATTCGTTGTTTGGTATCCGTGTTCCCCTCTGCGGTTAAAAGTCACATCAATAGTCCAGGAATTTTTGTCGGACAACCCGTCTGGCCAGATTGGCGAATCCTGCCCGGGAGATGTGGCTGCTCTGGAACGCCGCGTCATCCTCGTTGTAATCCTCCAGCCACTTCACATGGATACGGGAACGGCCTTCTCCGTAGATCGTCACCACCGGCTTCAGTTTCGGTTTGATGATCTTCACGGTTCCGGTAGACTTGTCCACACGGATCGTGGTTGTCAGTGTACCGCCCAGGATCTGGTTGGACTGCACCTGACCGGAGATGAAGTTACCAAGGGAATACGCACAGAAGCCTTTGCGTCCGCCGGCTTTCACCCAGGCACAATCCTGGAGTACATGCGGGTGGGTTCCGATGATCACGTCGGCTCCCCAGCTGACCAGATTCTGCGCCATGGTTCTCTGCTCGGCAGATATCGTGTGTGAGTTTTCCTCGCCCCAGTGACAGGATACCATCACAACATCCACCTGCTTGCGAAGGTCCTTTACCTGTTTCTCGATCCGGTCTTTCTCCGAGAGATACACGACACGATAAGTACTGCCGCTGTCGATGGTGATCCCGTTTGTTCCGTAGGTATAACTGAGGAATCCCACTTTGATCCCGTTCACTTCGCGGATCAGCTGCGGAAGCGGATAGCTTCTCTTCACGATGCCCACCTGATAAGCTGCTTTGCTCTCTTTTTTGGTTGCCATTTTGTTCCAGAATTTCATCGCTGCCACAAGTCCGCCCGATGATTTGTCATAGCTGTGATTGGACGAGGTATTGAATACCGTAAATCCGTACTTGCGAAGGTCTTTGACCACCTGCCCCGGCGTGGAAAACGTCGGATATCCGGAAGCCGGGTAACCGATGTTCACCAGGGTTTCCTGGTTGATCCAGTTCAGATCCTTATCTTTGAAAAAGTATGCGACATTTTCATAGCAGTAGGAAAAATCGTAGGCTTTTCCCACGCTCCGTCCTCTCGCCGCTGCCTGATCATAGAGACAGGAATGGATCAGGTTGTCCCCGCTGGCGGTAAAGGTAAACTCCGCCACACTGCTCTGCGGATCTCCGGGTGCCTCCGATGCGACCGGTGCCTCCGTCGCTCCGGGCTCCGGACTTACCAGCGCCGTCGCTTCGGGCGTAGCCGCCGTGGTCATCGCTTCGGCCGTATTTTCCGGCATTCCCTTCGTCCCGCTGCCGGGCTGGATCCACCAGATGGCACCGAACGTGATCAGGATCGCCACGGTGCAGGCCGTGATCACGATGGATTTTTTAAATCGAAGGGTGTTTTTCTTTTTCTTGGGATTCGTACTCAATTCTTCCTCTCTTTCCGGAGCGTTTCAAAGCTCCTCGCCTTTCTTTTCCTTCCCGAGTTCCCGACTCTTTACAACAGCTTCAGGATCTCATCCAGAACCGGCTCCATATGCTCATCGACAAAACCGAAGTCCTTTTTACGGAAACACCAGGCCGCCCTGCCGATTCCGTGTTTTTCGAAAGCCTCATGGATAATCCGATACCACTTCAGGATTTCCTGCGGATCTGCCAGATCGATAACTCCGTATTCGCCGCAGTACAGAGCAACGTTTCTCTCCTCTGCCAGATCCACGGCCTCTTTGAAATGCTTGTCAAAATAGCTGACATCCAGGGAGGACTCCGGGTCAAACCCGTCAAATCCCACCGTCACCTGCTCCAAATATCGATCCGAATACTCCTGCATCTTGCGGTAGGGTTCGTTGATCGACATACGGAAGGACGTATCCATGGTGGAAATCCAGTAAGCACCCTGATGAGTAAAAATCAGCGGCTCATAACAGTGGAAGGTGTAGACGATGTTCTCATCCTGCGGTGGCAGGAGCGCCGGAAGCGCTTCGATACTGTTGTTGTGATACCCTCCGACAATGATCTTCACATCCGGAGCGATGGCACGGATCCGACGGATGCAGGTATCGTATACCTCCTTCCAGGTGTCCATGTATTCCATCTCCGTCACCTCGTTCAGAAGCTCCAATGCCAACCGATCCGGTTTGTTTCCGTAGCGGGTGGCCAGTCTCTCCCAAAGCCGGCAGAAACGTTCCTGATAATCTTTGTTCTCGAAAAATCCCTTCTCGTTTTCTCCCTTGTCAAAACTGAATCCGAAGGTCCGGTGCAGATCCAGGATCATGTTCAGCCCGTACTCTTCACACCAGCTCACAGCTTTGTCGATATAGGCATAGCCTTCGGGGATTTCGTTTCCGTCTGCGTCTTCAACCAACACATAGTCCACCGGCACCCGGACATGATCCAGTCCCCAACCGGCAATCTTTTTGATGTCTTCTTTTTGGATAAAATGATCATAGGTTTCCTTGGTGTGGTCGCACTGTGACAGCCATCCTCCCAGATTGATCCCCCGTTCCCATCCTTCCAGTTTCTTCATAGGCTTGTTCATCCTTTCTGTGTCGGCTCATCGTATTTTTCCAGAAAACTGTGTTTTACTCCGCCCGATTTATAACCGGGGAAGGTGTCGATATTCACCTGATGCAGGCTGTGAAAAATACTCTGATCGATTCCCGGGTTTCCCTTTTTCAACGTGGCGATGAGATGTTTGATCTCCTGTCGTTTGGATTCTCCGATGCCGTCACCGCTTTCATCGATCGCTTCCGTAAACCGACAGGCACACTGCAGAAACTCCAGGCCGTTGGCATCCCGCCACCGACAGATGTCCTCTTCATGGATGCAGTAAAGCGGCCGGATCAGTTCCATCCCCTCGAAGTTCGTACTGTGGAGCTTCGGGATCATCGCCTGGAGCTGCGCTCCGTAAAACATAGCCATGACTGTCGTCTCGATCACATCATCAAAGTGATGGCCCAGGGCGATTTTGTTGCACCCCAGCTCGCCTGCCTTGGCATAGAGCGCTCCCCGTCGCATCCTGGCACAGAGATAACAGGGAGAGCCGGTGGGCACCTCATTAGCCACATCAAAAATGTTGGTTTCAAACATCTGAAGGGGAATTCCGAAAAGCTCTGCGTTGTCCAGGATTTTCTGACGATTGGCTTCGTTATATCCCGGATTCATCGACAGATAGGTGACCGAAAACGGTACCTCCGTGATCCGATGCAGCATCTGCATCAGCTTGGCCATCAACCAGGAATCCTTTCCTCCCGAAATGCAAACCGCGATCCGATCCCCCTCCTGTATCAGCTCGTAGGTTTTGATGGCCTGAATAAACGGTGTCCATAACTTTTTATGATAGGATTTCTGGATACTTCTTTCGATATCAGTCGTCATCTTTCCGTATCGCTTTCATCTCCTGTTTTCTGGCATACATCGCTTCGTCCGCTCGCTCGAACACCGAATCGTAGGACCCGTGATCGATCTTTTCATCATAGAGCGCATAACCGATCGCCGCCGTCGGCGTCTCCCACATCTCCGCGGAAACATCCCCGGAGATATCCTTCATTCCTTCGTTGAACTTTTCGATAAGGCTGTCGATCGCTGCATAATCATCATTTCTCAGAATTACAACAAACTCATCACCGCCGATACGGAATACCGGAGAATGCGCGAAGGTCACACAGACCAGACGGCACATCTTCCGGATCGCCTCATCTCCCTTTTCGTGACCGAAGTTGTCGTTGATCTTTTTCAGGAAATTCAGATCCACCATGGCGATGCCGAACTTTTTCTGTCCGTCCTTGATATCCCGGTTGATCTTGAATACTTCGCGGTCGTAGGCGGTTTTGTTCCGGATGCCGGTGAGCGAATCCCGGATAGCCAGCTCGCTCATCTCATGTTCCCGTTTCCGGGAGACCTCCAGCTGGCGGTTGGCGCGGATCATCCGTTGCAAATGGTCTGCCACCTCGCGAACCATCGAAACAAACTGGCGTCCCAGTGAATCGATCTCATCGTGCCCGCCAAATACTCCTTCCACCTCCTCGGCTATGGCGGCATCCTTCGTCTCGGAATACTTTATCATCGCCTTCTCCAGTTTGGTCGTACGGCGGATGACATGGATTCGGATGGCGATCAGCATCAGTACAAGACCTACGATAAAAATGCCCCCGATGATACCGATCTCCCGGAACGTGTTGCCCAGGATGTCACGATTGACCGTAGCTACATCAACCTCGGTTACCACCAACCCCAGTTTTTTTCCGTTGACGATCAGCGGTGTATAGTAGCCGTAGGTATGTCCCCAGTCGTTATCCCATTCTTTATAACCATTCTGTCTTTTACCGGTCTCCCAAGTGTTGTAGAGAAGACTGTAATCCTCCCTGTCATGATAATACGTATCCCCCATATAGAGGTATTTTTTACCGTCATTTTTCTCTTTACTCTTCTCTTCGTCGATGGTCCGCTCCCCGTCAATCATATAGACGACGGTGTTCTCTTTGTCCGGATGATCCTTCACACCATCGGCATCCATCCTGCCACGGGGATCCCCCACGACAAGATAATAGGTATAAGGAATATCGAACGCCTTTCTCGCGTTTTCGAAGGCAAGCAGCCAGTACTCGTGTTTGTAGGTAAAGTAGGCATTCTGCAGTTCCGGACTCATCTCCGTGATCATAACGTCCAGCCCCATCGCCTTGCCCGGATACGCCACGGAAAACTGCTTGATGAATTCCCGTCTGGCGTCCTCAAAACTGGTGAATCTGTAATCGATATCCAGCTCTTTATAATGGCTCATATACCAGTCCTGATACAGGATAAAATCCTCCCCATCATCCTTCATCAGGCTTACCAGGTATTCTCCGATGTTCCGGATGCGTTCTTCACAGTCCAGTTTGTAATTGTTTGTCTGGGACAGATAGGTGGCAAATCCACATACCACCAGGATCACGATCGCAAAGGACACAAACAAAACCGTGAACCATAACGTCAGACTTCGGGTTTTCTTTTCCTTCATTTTCAACTCTCTCCATCCACTACCAAGGTTGCGGAACCGTAAGCCTTCAGTGGCTTTCCTGTCTCATCAAACTCTGTTGTATACCGCACATGGAAAGGAATCCGTCCCACCGTCAGCGGGATGATCACATCGGCACTTTCCAAGCCGTTCTCCAGGTTCTGTAACAGTTCATAATACGATTCCTTGTAATCCATCGGGAATAACCCGTTTTCAAAAACCGGTTCCGGGTAGTTTTTCACGACCGGAGGCAAATGCAGGTCCCGCATACAACGGAAACACGGTCGCATATCCTTGGTCGCAAAAATGTATTCCCAGGCGTATATGTTTACCTGGTCACTGGCGTAACGGAATTTCCGTTCGCTGTCGATCACCGCCATCAGCTGTTCCTTCTCGGAGGTGATATTTTTGATCATGGCGTAGATCAGGAACTCGTCCCCCGCCTGGCCGATGACACGCAGATCCGTGCGCACCCATATCATCGTGTCCCCACAGCTTTTGGAGCATACTCTCCGCTGGGTCTCACAGGTTTCCTCGTCCCGGGTGCGGATCGCCTTTTTTATCGTAGCTTCATAAAGCGCTTTGTTGGTTTCGTCATAGCTATCCCAGGGATCGGTTCCGATCAGCTCTTTCTCATCCATGTTCATGCCGATCTCGCGGATGTATTTTTTGTTGATCCGGAGAATCTCCAGCTTCCCGTTCCGGTAGGTCATCACCGCGGCGGCTCCGACGAAATTGCTGAAGATCAAGGTCTCCAGGGAATCCGGATCCCAGAACTTCCCGGCGTCCATCGTGCGGATCAGGTTCATGGCCGGTGACAGGGGTTCGTGATCCGTGGTTTTCAGTTGCAGGATAAACTCATCCCGGTCGATGGGCCGGAAGTACAGATATCCCTGGACATAGTAACAGCCGATGCTCTCCATGTAATCGGCCTGATCCGAGGTTTCCACTCCCTCGGCGATGACCGGTGTGTTCAGCCACTTTGTCATCTGGATGATAGAGCTGATGATGGTGCCTCCGCGTCCGCCGACGCCCCCGCTCAGAAACCGCATATCCAGCTTGATAATATCCACATCCAAATCCTTCAGGATGTTCAGGGAGGAGTAACCGCTTCCGAAATCGTCCATCTCCACGAGATAGCCGTATTCATGAAGCCGGTTGATAGCCATCTGCAGGATCTCCATCCCGCCGATTGCCGAACTTTCCGTGATCTCTACACGGAGAAACTTCACCGGAATGTCGTATTTTTTTCGAATCTCCTCGATCTTCTCCACATAGTCATGCCGGTAGATGTCATACCGTGACATGTTGAAGGACAGAGGAACCAGAGGAATATGGTTATCCAGACAATACCGCTGTACCTGACATACCTCTTCGAAGATGTGCAGATCGGCCCGGAAAACAAGGTCATACGCCTCCATCACAGGGATGAAGGTGGCCGGATACTGCATCCCGAACTCCGGATGTTTCCATCGCATCAGAGCCTCCGCCCCCACCATTCGGCCGGTGGCATGATTGATCTGCGGTTGAAAAACCGCGTAGATATCTCCGTTTTTGATTGCCTCGTCGACAGACTCGACGATTTCGTCTTCCGTTAATTGTCTTTCCATAGTACTCCTTTCATGCTCTATTTTTTCGGGTGAAACAAAAACCAGATCCCCCCACCGACAACAAACGAACCGCCGATGATGTTTCCGATGGTAACCGGCAGTAGATTGTTGATGAGAAACTGTACGATATCTCCTCCGGAGTGCAGGAAAAATCCTGTGGGGATGAAATACATGTTGGCCACGCTGTGCTCAAAGCCGCAGAGGACGAAAAGCATCACCGGCGCGAAGCAGGCGATGGCTTTGCCTCCCACGCTGGTGGAACCCATCGCCACCCAGACAGCCAAACAGACGAGGATGTTGCAGAGGATTCCGCGGACGATGGCCTCGACGGGATCCAATCCAATTTTGGAAACGGCCGCGCCGCGCATCGTCTCACCCAGCGCCCCGTCAAACATGGCATCTACCTTTCCCAGATAGACGGCCGCCGCCATCAGAAAGCCTCCGATGAAATTCCCGATATAGACGAAAAACCAGTTCTTGATGATACCGGACAGCTTCACCTGTGTCGTGCTCCGGTTCAGCCAGGGAGCCGGCAGCAAACAGTTTCCGGTGAAAAGCTCAACTCCCACCGTCACTACGAGAAAAAGCCCGATGGGAAAAACGCAGGCGCTGGCGAGCTTCCCGGCTGTTCCTCCGACGGCCGTGGAGGCTACCTGGGACCCCAGTCCTCCGAGTGCGATAAAAAAGCCTGCGAAAGCTCCGGAAATCAGCATTTTCGGTATGCTAAGACCGGTTTTGTTACGGGCAACCTGCTCGTAGTTTAATAAGATTTCCGATGATGGTTTCATGGTTGGTTTTCTCCTTTGTTTTTCCGGGACCGAACGCCGTTCCGACAAACATCCTCATCGCTCATTATAAACCAAAAGCCTTGCTTTCGCAAGGCTTTTCGGTAAAAAAACACTTGACAGAATTTCGTAAATTCAGTAAAATGATGGAGTATCGAACGCAGGACTAGTACATCGGTAGTATATCAGCTTCCCAAGCTGAGGAGGCGGGTTCGACTCCCGTGTCCTGCTAAAAAAGGACCCCAATGGGGTCCTTTTTTAGCAGGACACGGTTGCCGTCGGCTTCGCCACATTTGAAAAAACTTACTTCACCACGATACTTACAGGCTTACTTGTCGTCTTCTTCCACTCCCCGGAGGCAGCCACGGTCAGGGTGAATTTGTATGTGCCCGCCGGTGCATTTTTCTTAAGGACTACCTTCCCGGACTTGAGAGAAAGATACTTCTTGAACGCCTTTGCAGATTTGTTGTTCAGCGTGATCTTTCCTTTGCCGTTTCTAGTCACCTTGTAGGACTGTGCCTTTTCGGTGACGGCAGTGCTCTTCACTTTGATAGTTTGTGCCTTTTTGGTAATGTTCTTTCCGTCCAGCTTGATGGTGTTTGCCGTACGGACCTCACTTGCGGAAGGGGGTATGGCATATACCTTGATTCCGAAGTTGTCAAGCTCGTATTCTTCCCCTTCAATACCCTTGATCGCATCCTTTGCCAGATCTGACGCATCCGCCCAGTCTATCCACGAACCGTCATGGCAGATCATGCTCTCACCACGGTTTACAACTCCCTTTACGGTATAAGAACCTCCGCTAAATGCGGTCGCAGAATGAGACGATTCATTTGCCTGAATATCGTAATACTGCTTGCCATCGATCGTTGCTTTGTTTGTTACAACCACCGAGAAGGAGGTTCCCTTTGCTATGGGGTACTGCT
Organism: Eubacterium sp.; assembly: GCA_017540125.1. Taxonomy (GTDB): domain Bacteria; phylum Bacillota; class Clostridia; order Lachnospirales; family Lachnospiraceae; genus Eubacterium_F. The sequence continues at coordinate 1,201 of JAFYBS010000205.1, read as the reverse complement.
TATCAAGCGGGATGGTATGATATCCGCCGTACTCGAAGCTTGTATTTTTCTTCTCGAGGAGAACACCGTCTCGGGGATTTTTGTATCCGTCATTCAGCCGGTAAACCTCATAGGTGGTCTCCCCACCGAAAGCACCGGTCGCCACGGTAATACGCGTCAGCTTCTGATCCATATCTGCCGTAAAAATGTTTGCCATGGAAGATTTCTTCTCATCATACATATGGAAAAGCTGGCTGGCCGGCATCAGATCATATTGGTTGATGATGTAGCTTCGGTTCTTCACATCCACCAACTCCGCTACCTCTTTATTCGAATAATAGTTGAAGGTCTCCGGCACAGCGATGGACTTGTCATAGTAGGACAGATAGAAGTAGCCCGATCCGTCGACACCCCAGTTCATCGTGTTATGATGACCTTCCGACTCATCGTTTACAGACCCCCAGCTGTTTTTCACGATGAAGGCACCGTCAGCCGGAGGTGTCTTGCTGTCTCCGGTTTCGGGATCGGTTCCCTGCTCGAAGTTTGCTCTGCTGTAATTATCATCGTAACCGACTATGGTTACGCCATGGTTTATACGCTCACCTTCTTTGTAGACATACTGGGCCCATTTATCGGACAGATAACCGGATTCATCCGGAGAACTCTGTGCTGAATATGCGAAACTGATAGCTCTTCCCGCGTTTAACTCTTTTTTTGCCGATGCGATGAAGTTTTCCCGGTCTGTGGAAGGATTCGGGAGGATGCTGCTCTCCTGAAGCATAGCCTCATTGGCTCCAACTCTGTGAGCATAGTCTATAGGCATGGTCCAGTCATCGAATTTGGAATACGGTTCGCCGTCTCCGCTGCCTTTTGCCATTTCTGCTTGCAACGTGTAATCATAATACATCTCGGTGCCTTTCTGAATCTTCTCCTCTGTCGGATTCTGAATTCCGTTTTCAGCCATCAGCTTCAGCACCTGCTGTCTCCAGTCAAGCATTATCAACGGTTTGGCTTCTTCCGCCCCCGCCCCCACATAAACATCATAGTTGGTCCAGCCGTTCTTTCCCCGATAAGCATAGGGATACTCATTTTCCTCGCCTTCGAAACGCTGATATTCAGTCTTAGGACCAATACCTGCAGAAAACAGGGACGCGCCGAGGAACACCAGTCCCCCGTTGTTGTAGCTTACATTCTTGTTGTTCTTTTCAAGCTCAGAAACATC
>JAFYBS010000005.1 GCA_017540125.1 Eubacterium sp. | reverse complement strand
TCTGTTCGGCAGATACACCGGTATGATCACGTCAACACCACTCTTATAATCCATAATGTCATCCTTTCTTCTCAAGATATATTCAGCGAAATGTGCCTCCGGCATTCGATTTTTAACTTCGACCAAGCAACCGATTCACCAGTTTGACCGCTTCGCCGGCGTCCTCCGAATACCCGTCGGCGCCGATATCTCTCGCATACTCCTCCGTGACGCATGCCCCGCCGACCACGACCTTCGCTGTAACTCCCTGCTCCCGGCAAAGCCTCACCACCTCCGGCATCGCCGTCATCGTGGTAGTCATCAGAGCCGACAGTCCGATCACGGCCGCACCGCTTTCCTTCGCGCGGTCGACGATCTCCTGTGAGGGAACATCCTTTCCCATGTCGATCACATCATACCCATAGTTTTTCAGCATCAGAACCACCAGGTTTTTCCCGATGTCATGAACATCCCCTTCCACCGTAGCCATAATAACGGTTTCCAGCTTCTCACGGGTCTGCCCTTCCCCGAGCTTCGGTTCCAGATAGGCAACCGCCTGCTCCATCGTTTCCGCCGCAGCGATCAATTGCGGCAGAAAGTATATCTTTTTCTCATAGAGCTTGCCCACCAGGGTAATCGCCGGAATCAATTCCCGATCGATCAGTCCCCCCGGTTTCTGCCCGTCGGTGAGCATCCCGTCGATCACTGTTGTCAGTCCGGCCTTTTTTCCTTTCAGGACTGCCAGAAACAGCTCCGATTCATCGCCGGTCAGTCCTGCCTCCTTCGCCAGCCGTACACCGGCGCCGGATGAAGCTCCTTCCCCGGATGGTGATGACGGGGCACTTTCCACCGGCTTCACACCCTCGATGTAAGCCGTATCGGCCCCCTCTTTTGCCAACAGAATATCCGATGCCAGAGCCGCATTGGTCAGCATCGTCTGCATAGGATTGGAAATCGCCATCGTCAAACCGCCCGCGATCGCCATCGTCAGAAAAGCAGTGTTGAGAACGCTTCTCTCCGGCAGTCCGAAGGAGATATTGGACAGGCCGCAGATTGTCGCAAGTCCCTTCTCCCGGCAATAACGGATCGTCTGAAGCACTTCTACCGCTGCTTTCGGATTGGCTCCGACCGTCGCCACCAGACCGTCAACCACGATATCCTGATATGACAATCCCTGTTCTCCGGCCATAGCCAGAAGTCGTTCGATGGCGTCATGCTTCTCGCTCATATTCTTCGGAAGTCCCTCCTCCGTCAGCGGAAGAAGGATGAAGGCCGCTCCGTATTTCTTCGCGATCGGAAGCAGTCGCTCCGCTTTCCCCGGCTCCAGGGAAATCGAATTGATCAGGGCACGTCCCGGATAGATCCGAAGTGCTGCTTCGATCACTTCCGGATCACTGGAATCGATACACAGCGGGACATCCACGGCCATCGTCAGTTCATCGATCACACGGCACATCATCGCTTTTTCATCGATCCCGCTCATGCCCATATTGACGTCGAGCACACCGGCTCCGTTCTCCACCTGTTCCTCGGCGAAGGTCATCACCCTGTCGGTATTGCCTTCACGCAGTTCGGCCTGCAGAGCTTTTTTTCCGGTAGGATTGATCCTCTCCCCTACGATCAGAAAAGCTCCCTCCCGGTCAACCTGTATCAAATTCCGCTCCGTGGTCAGAACAAATCGTCCTGCGTGCTTATCGTCTTCCCCGGTTTCCGGCTTCCGGCAATCCGGAATCTCATGCAGTGCGCGGATAAACCGTTCGTCGGTTCCGCAGCACCCTCCGACCACCCGGACCCCGGCCTCTATCAAAGGTTTCATCTGTGCCGCAAACGCATCCGGACCGAGATCATACTGCGTTTTCCCGTCAACCAGAACCGGCATTCCGGCATTCGGCTTCACCACCACAGGAATCTCCGCAAACTCCAGCATCCGCTCCACCAGGGGCAGCATCCGTTCCGGTCCCATACTGCAGTTCAGCCCCACGGCATCCGCTCCCATAGCCTGCAACACAATGACTGCCGTCCCGGGCTCCGTCCCGAACAGAGTCCTTCCGTCCTGCTCATAGGTCAGCGTCACGAGAACCGGCTTGTCTGTCGTCTCCTTCACAGCCAGAAGCGCCGCACGACACTCCTGCAGGCTCATCATGGTTTCAATGGCATATCCGTCCACACCGGCCTCCTCCATATAGGAAACCGATTCCTTATACACATCAGCAAGCTCTTCAAATGGCATATCTCCGACCGGTCTCACCTGTCGTCCCGTCATGGAGATATCACCCAGAATAAAAATATCCCGATCCGCTCCGGCCTCCCGGATCGCACGCCGGCTCAGCTCCACCAGCTCCTTCGTCAGCTCTCCCTGACGGGATGCCAGCCCATACTCCTCCAGCTTTATCCGGTTGCAACCGAAGGTCATCGTATACAGGGCATCACTGCCTGCTTCGATGTAGCGCTTCTGGAGCTCTACGAAGCAATCCGGATGCTCCGTCACCCACAGCTCCGGACATACCCCCGCCGGCATCCCCTCCCGCTGAAGAACGGAACCGGTCGCCCCGTCAAGATACACTCTCTGCCCCTTCAACAATTCACGAAAATCCAAAATCATCCTCCTTATCAACGGAAAAAAACTCTATCCCTTTCTTTCCAGGGAAGTCTTCCAACCGGCACGCAACAGCTCCGGCCGGCCTTCCAGATGCGCAAAATCATTAAACCGTTCCAAAAAGAAAAATCTCCGCTCCGGATCATAAATCAATTCGGTCAGGCTGCAATTCTCAATATCAATTCCGAACTTCAGCTTATTTTTCTGAGGCGCGCCGAGGATCTCCGCACAAACCGACCGGATCACCCCTCCGTGCGTCACCACGGCGATGGTATCCTCTTCCCGTTCCATAAGCGCATGAAAAACAGGCATTGCCCTCTTCACCACATCGGCACCGCACTCGCCGCCGACGGGAAAGGGAATGTCTGCTTCGTGTTTACGCCTCTCTGTCTGGAAGCTTCCGTATAGAGACCGGATCTGGGCATCGGTTTTTCCGGTGAATCCACCGAAATGGATTTCCTGGATCCCCTTCAATTCCTCTGTCGGTACCTCCAGAATCCCTGCCACGATCTCTCCGGTCTCGATCGCACGCTTCAGATCCGAGGTATACACCTTCCGGATTCCGTAGGGACGGAGCCGTTCCCCGGCCAGTCTCGCCTGCTCCCTGCCCTCCGGACTCAAACCGACATCGACATTACAAAGCTTGCTGTCCTGCCTGCCGTGTCGGATCAGAAATATTTCCTTCATTTCGAAAACCATCTCCATCAAATTATATAGATATCATTATATACTCATCCATGGTTTTCGTCAAATGCTTTGCGAACGGAATCCAGATAGGTTCGTCCGATTTTCAACTGAATCCGGTCATTATCCAGCTCCACAAGCGAGTTCACGGAATCCACACACTGGATCCGGTTCCGGTTGACCACCGTTCCTCTGTGGATCCGCAGAAAATCTCCCCCGTTGTTCTGCACAAAATCCCGCAGTCGCAGGGAAGGAACCTGCAGCTCATCGTGAACCGTATGCACCACCACCATCCGGTTGATGCTCTCCAGATACAGAATATCCTCCGGATTGACCGGGTATCTGTCTCTTCCTATGGAAAAAACGATCGATCCCTTTTTCTCACAGCCCTCCAAACGCTTCCGACAGAAAAACAGGATCTTCCGGATCTCCTCCTCCTTCAGAGGCTTGACGAAATAATCATAGCAATGAATCTCGTGAAAGGCGTAGTACTCCCGGCTCTGATCCTTCGCCAGAAAAAAAATCGGCGTCAGATACTGTCTGGGAATCTGACGGATAAACCCGGCCAGCTCGATTCCCTTTTTCTCCCCTGCCTCCAAATCAATGATGATAAAAAGAAAGCTCTCCAGCACCAGATGCCTTTTCGCCTTGTCGACATTATCCGTGACGACAACCTCCCGGTTTCTGTTCCACCCCGGCTGAAAACTTTTACCATGAAAAATATCCTCTTTCCCGAATATCAGCACCTCTGCCATCGATCAATCCTCCCCTTCCGCTGTCTTCCCGGTTCCGCTCCGGGAGCTGCAGTAATCCATCAGTTCCTCCATCACTACCGTCTGACGGTCGCGAAACCTGTCTCCTAACGCGTATCCGGAGCTTTCCATCCGTCTTTCTCCCGTCAGCAAAAACAGCGGGTCCACATTCATATACGTGTAAAGCGTGATGATTTTCTCCGGCACCAGGGTATGATGCCCGTTTTCAATCCTGCGATAATGAGATTCCGATATCCCCAGAAGCTCTGCCACCTGTTTCACGGTAAATCCGGCCTCCTCCCTCACACATCGCAGCCTTGCACCGATCTTTTGATTCAGATTGTCCATGTATTTCACCTTCCTTTCGAGCACTCGTTTTCTCCTACAATTGTACCACACTGAAATCGAAAAACGTCGGAAATGGGGGGTTTCTTTGAAAAATATGAAGGGAAATATCCGTCGAATCCTAAAAAATAGCTTGACAGCAGATGATTTGTGAGCTAGAATACAGAAGTATCTGTTTTAGAGAATCAATAGAGATGGAGGTGTTAGAATTGGCTAATATCAAGTCCGCAAAGAAACGAATCCTGGTTTCGAGAAAGCGTGCTGACCGTAACAAGTCTGTTCGTTCCCGCATCAAGACTGCAGTCAAGAAGGTCGATGTTGCGATTGAATCCGGTGATAAGGCGGCTGCTACCGATGCTCTTCGTGCAGCTGTTTCCGAGCTTGACAAGGCGACCAAAAAGGGTATTTTCCACAAAAATACCACGGCTCGCAAAGTTTCACGCATGACAAAAGCCGTCAATGCTATGAACTAACCTCCATCAGTGCTATTCCCTATATAAGACTGAGAATATCAAAAAACCCGCTGAGAATCAGCGGGTTTTTTCTTTATAAAGTGATCTTCACTTCTCTCTCTTCACTATGGTAAGCACGATACGTGATGCCGGCCGACTTCATCATTTTTTTGGCAGCGACCACGGAAGCCGAATCGGGATACAGGTCATCCTGATAGATCACCTCCCGGATCCCCACCTGGATCAATGCTTTGGTACACTCGTTGCACGGAAACAGTGTGGTATAGATCCTGGCTCCTTTCAGATTGGCCCCCGAGTAATTCAGAATGGCATTCAACTCTGCATGACACACATAGATATACTTGGTGGTGAGAGGATCTTCTCCCTCCCTCTCCCAAGGAAACTCGTCGTCCGAGCAGCCACGGGGCATGCCGTTGTAGCCCATGGACAGGATTTTGTTGTCTTCTCCCACGATACAGGCTCCCACGGAAGTGTGCGGATCCTTGCTTCGCATCGCCGAGAGCTTGGCAATCCCCATAAAATATTGATCCCACGTCAGGTATTCATCTCTTTTCACTCTTTGTCTCCTTGTTATCCGTAACTTTTCCGTTCGCATCCTCCAGATCATACGGAATGCTTTCTTTTTTCAGTTCTTCCTTAGTCTTCTCCACACTTTTTTTCGCATCTTCTACCAGCTTTTTCCATGCCTCAGGATGTTTGACATAGTACTTCGGGCACATTTTTCCCGTCACATCATAATGACGGATGATGTCTTTCGAGGGGTCCAGACCGTAGCGGATACACAGATACGTCAGGGCATTGATCAGGGATGCATAGGTTTCTGACGTAAACTTTCCGTCTTCATCCGGATGGCAGCACTCGATCGCTATCGTATCGGAGTTCCGGCTGTTGGAAGCATACGCCATCTCTGCCAGCGGAATGCATTGCAGGATTTCCCCCTTCAGCCCGATAACAAAGTGAGCACTGGCAAAAACCGGGGACGCTTTTCCCTCGTTGATTCTGGAAAGGTTATTGAAGTAGTCCCTGTTATCCTTGGCCGTGGTGCCCGGATTGGACACGTAATGAACCACCACGGCATTGACCTTCTTCAATTCCAGCTGAGGTCTTGAAAAACGATTGGGTGTAAGCAGGTCCACCTTGTAGTCCAGCTTCGGAACACGGTGAAGCTCAGTGGTTGAACCGCCTTTTTCATCCTCCTGCTGCGAAGGTTCCTCTCCTCCCATCTTCACAACACCGACCTGTGCCATGACAATCAGTATCACCAGGATAAAAACCGCTGCGCCTCCTATCAGGACAGCCCAGCGGATGATTGGTTTCTTTTTCAGTTTATTCCACACTGTAATTCGGTGCCTCTTTCGTGATATGAATATCGTGGGGATGGCTTTCCTTCAGGGAGGCCGCGGAAATCTTCACGAACCGTGCCGTCTCCTTCAGTGTCGGTATATCCCCGGCTCCGCAGTATCCCATACCGGAACGGATTCCTCCGATCAGTTGGAACACGGTATCCTCCACCATTCCTTTGTAGGCCACACGACCTTCGACTCCTTCCGGTACCAGTTTTTTCGCATCCTCCTGGAAATACCGGTCCTTGCTTCCGCTCTCCATCGCCGCGATGGATCCCATTCCACGGTAGACTTTATACTTTCGTCCCTGATACAGCTCGAAACTGCCCGGGCTCTCATCACAACCGGCAAAAAGACTTCCCATCATACATACATCCGCACCGGCTGCCAGTGCTTTCGTCATATCACCGGAGAACTGGATTCCGCCGTCCGCGATAATCGGAACATCGTATTTCTTCGCCGCCTCATAACAATCCATGATAGCCGTGATCTGCGGTACACCGATTCCGGCAACCACGCGGGTTGTACAGATGGATCCGGGGCCGATTCCTACCTTGACACAGGAGACACCGGCTTTGATCAAAGCCTCCGTAGCCTCTCCCGTCGCAACGTTCCCGGCGATGATCGGCAGATCCGGATACGCGTCCCGTACCATCTCCACACAACGGATCACGTTGGCCGAATGGCCGTGTGCCGAATCGATGACGATGACGTCTACCTTCGCCTGAACCAAAGCATCCACCCGATCCAGGATATTTGCCGTGACTCCCACTCCGGCTCCGCACAGTAGCCTTCCCTGATCATCCTTGGCTGAATTCGGATACTGGATCTGTTTTTCGATATCCTTGATGGTGATCAATCCGGTGAGATTTCCGTTTTCATCTACGATGGGGAGTTTTTCCTTCCTTGCTTTCGCCAGGATCTTCTTGGCATCCTCCAAGGTAACTCCTTTTTTTGCGGTGATCAGGCCTTCCCCTGTCATGCTTTCACTGATCTTTTTATCAAAATCCGTCTCGAATTTCAGATCGCGGTTCGTGATGATTCCCACCAGCTTTTTGGACCCCTGCTCCGTGATGGGGACACCGGAGATATGGAACTTCGCCATCAGCTCGTTCGCGTCCCGAAGCGTATGCTCCGGTGACAGGTAGAACGGATCCGAGATAACGCCGTTCTCCGAACGTTTTACCTTGTCAACCTCATCGGCCTGTGCTTCGATGGACATATTTTTATGGATGATCCCGATTCCTCCCTGACGGGCCATGGCAATCGCCATGCGATACTCCGTCACCGTATCCATCCCCGCACTCATCATGGGGATGTTCAACTGAATGGTCTTCGTCAATTTGGTTTTCAGAGATACTTCATTCGGGATTACCTCCGAATATCCGGGAACCAGAAGAACATCGTCAAATGTGATACCTTCTCCGATAATACTAGCCATGATCATCCGTCCTTTCCGCGCTGCTGAAACGCTTCCGCTCATCGTTCCGTGTTCAAAGATTCTGAGAATTTTTTCTATGTTACCAAATAATCAGCCTTCTGTCAAGGGGGAATTCGACCGAGGGGACTTTACCGGGAAAACACTGATTCATTCAGCGTTCCCCGCCCCTCCGTGGAAACACCGAAAAACAAACCCCTCTGTCCAATGACAGAGGGGTTCACTGAATTGTACTTTTTCACTTCTCTACGATTCGCGGGCACTTGGTCGCCATCATATCCAGCATCTTATCACTCGGCTCGAACCAGATCAGAAGCTTGTTCCCCGTACCCGGAGTCTTGGTGGCGATGCCGTAGACCCTCGCCTCCGGCTCCCGGGAACCGAAATCCTTAACCGGGAGATGCTCATAACCGGCCAGTCGCTCCGAGCCCTTCGGCGCCACGACATCGGCATCCTCCAACTCAATCCGAAGTGCCGTCTTTCGTTTCTCTCCGCCGAAAATCTGGTCAAAGTCAATCTGCCCGTCGCAGTATATGTACTCGATACTGACATCAAACCGCGGCCAGTACCAGATCAGAAAGCCTGCGGCTGCCACACCGAGGATGGCAAACCAGGCAAACACAATGGTCGACAACATCAATCCTACAACCACTGCAATCATCAGCCCCTTCAGGATGATGGTAAAGACAGTCTTTCGGCGCCTGACAAGCCATTCGCAGTATGCCTGCTCCATAAATTCCTCCAAACTCGGAAGCTTGCAGCTTCCCTGATTACATCATACCTCCCATCCCTGCTCCTGCAGGCATAGCCGGTGTCTCTTCTTTGATATTGGCAACAACCGATTCCGTAGTCAACAGGGTCGATGCTACCGAAGTCGCATTCTGAAGTGCCGAACGTGTTACCTTGGCCGGATCCAGGATACCGGACTTAACCATATCCACATACTGCTCGGTCAGGGCATCGAAACCGATTCCCTTCTTCTCGTTACGAACACGATCCACGATGACGGATCCCTCGAGACCTGCATTCTCCACGATACGACGAAGCGGTGCCTCGAGTGCCATACTGATGATGTTGGCTCCGGTCTTCTCGTCACCCTCCAGCTTGGAAGCAACCTTCTCCACATCGGCGATGGCATGTACATAAGCGGAACCGCCTCCGGAGATAATTCCCTCCTCAACCGCAGCGCGGGTAGCAGCCAACGCATCCTCCATACGCAGCTTAGCTTCCTTCATCTCTGTCTCGGTAGCAGCACCTACACGGATAACTGCCACGCCGCCGGCCAGCTTCGCCAGACGCTCCTGCAGCTTCTCACGATCGAAATCTGAGGTAGTCTCCTCGATCTGTGTACGGATCTGAGCCACACGATCCTTGATATCCTTTTTCTTACCTTCACCGTCAACGATGATGGTATTCTCTTTCTGTACTTTTACGGACTTCGCACGACCCAGCTGAGCCATGGTGGTCTCCTTCAGATCCAGCCCCAGCTCATCGGAGATCACTTCTCCGCCGGTCAGGATGGCGATATCCTTCAGCATCTCCTTGCGGCGATCACCGTAGCCCGGAGCCTTGACCGCTACCACATTGAAGGTACCGCGGAGCTTGTTGATCACCAGTGTGGAAAGGGCGTCTCCCTCCACATCCTCGGCGATGATAAGAAGTCTTGCTCCCTGCTGTACAACCTGCTCCAGCAACGGCAGGATATCCTGAATATTCGAAATCTTCTTGTCGGTGATCAGGATGTACGGATCCTCCAGCTCGGCTTCCATCTTATCCATATTGGTGCACATATAAGCGGATACATAACCACGGTCGAACTGCATACCTTCTACCAGCTCCAGCTCGGTCTTCATGGTCTTGCTCTCCTCGATGGTGATGACACCGTCTCCGGTCACCTTGTCCATCGCATCGGCTACCATCTGGCCAACCTCTTCGTCACCGGCGGAGATAGCTGCCACCTTGGCGATCTGATCCTTGCCGGAAAGCTTGGAGCTCATCTTCTTGATGGACTCGACTGCTGCGTCCGTTGCCTTCTTCATACCCTTGCGCAGGATGATCGGATTGGCTCCGGCTGCCAGGTTCTTCATCCCTTCATTGATCATAGCCTGAGCCAGTACCGTTGCGGTAGTGGTTCCGTCACCGGCTACATCGTTGGTCTTGGTTGCAACTTCCTTGACCAGCTGAGCTCCCATGTTCTCGAAAGCATCCTCCAGCTCGATCTCCTTGGCGATAGTCACACCGTCGTTGGTGATCAACGGCGCACCATAGGATTTATCCAAAACTACATTCCGTCCCTTCGGTCCCAGTGTCACACGGACCGTATCGGACAGCTGATTTACACCACTCTCCAGAGCCGCTCTCGCTTCTGCTCCGTATTTGATTTCCTTAGCCATCTTTCATTCCTCCCTTTATCTTACTTTACTACTGCCAAAATATCACTCTGACGGACGATCACGAACTCCTCACCATCCAGCTTTACATCGGTTCCGGCATATCGGGAATAGATCACCTGATCCCCCTTCTTCACTTGCATCGCCACTTCCTTGCCGTCAACCATGCCTCCCGGTCCTACAGCAACAACCTCCGCCTGCTGGGGCTTCTCCTGTGCCGATCCCGGCAAAACGATACCGGACTTCGTTGTCTCTTCCGCGTCGAGTTGTTTCAAAACCACACGGTCAGCTAAAGGTACTAACTTCATAATCTGATCCTTCCTTTCTGTTTGAGTTTGTTAGCACTCGATGCATACGAGTGCTAAAGACTAGTACATATCATATCATTTACGGTAAAAATTGCAACACAGGAGTTGTCGGAAATTATATATATTTCTCATATATACTCATCCATACTCATTTTTTCTTTATTTTTCTCATTTTTTCATAAAACTCCGCGTTTTTGCTTTCACTTTTTCGCAATCTATTATATAATGTACAAGTGAGTATATCAGTGAGACACGAGAGAATTGTTTCGCCAAACAAGGAGGGCTCCATGAAAACTCTTCACAGACGATTTATTACCGCTATTCTTTTGCTGGGATCGATTCTGATCCTGCTTCAGATTTTCCTGGCTTTCGGAAGTACATTTCTGTCCCTGGACAAAATGCTGACCACGACTTCCACCAGTCTTCTGGCTTCCACCAACCGAGAGATCACACAGAACGTAAACGAAAAGTTTGAACGTATGATCAGGGTCGGAAACCTGATTGCCGACAATGAAGATTTTCGTAACTACAGTCGTACGGAATCCAAACTGCCGCAGGAGAAAAATGTAGCGATCGAGCTGGGCCTCGGACAGACCATTTCCTCTCTCTCAGCCCTTGACTCCTTCTGTGACTGCGGTCTGGTCTATAATGACGGAACGACTTTAGGACAGTTGGATGCCCGGACACTGGACCAGTTCGAAGGAAAGGAATTATATGATTACTTCTCCGCACTGAGCGATCGGGACAGTGAGAACTTCAAGATCGGAAAGGATAACGACTGTTCAAAATTATATTATTCCAAATCCGTTAACTCCAGTACCATCGTCTTGGTATCCATCCTTCGGGAGGAGTTGGATCCGATTTTCTACGATGCGGAAGAAAACTTCAATCTCACTCTGCATATGAGTACAACGAACCATTATATCATCTACTCCGGTGATGAGTTCGAAAACTCGTCCGGTACGCTGGACGAAAACCTCGCTCAGGCGATTGAGAACTCCAACCACCTTTCCATCCAGCTTCGCGGAAATGTGATCGCATCCGACGCCTGCATCAACGGCTGGCGCATCACATCAACCATCCCCGAGTCTACACTGACGGCGGAAACCGGCAATCTGCGAACCATTTATCTGGTTATGTCCATCGGAATCATAATCCTGGGAATCGTTATCATCACCATCCTTTGTCTGCAGGTCAGAAAACGCATGAAGGCGTTCCAGGAAATCGAAGATAATCTGGATGACATCACAGACATCAAGGATCTGAATCTGAACGGCTGACAGGAGGGACAAACGATTGAAAGAAAAAACACCATCTCCCTCTGCCAGGGAGAGCGACAGCTTTTTGAACCGAATCCGCGGGCAGGTACGCCTGCTTGGTTGTGCTGCCGTCGGTTCTCTGATCCTCATCGGGACAACTGCCCTGATCACTTTTTGGCGTTCCAACATAAACAGTGATATTCTGAACCAGATGAATATCATATCGAACGCCCAGTACGAGATCAATGCTCTGGATGAAACCTACTATGGTTCTCAGGAAAACTTCAAGGATATCATGGAGAACTTTGATTCTATGAAAAAGGCGTCGGATCACGCGGCGGAGATCATCTTCTCTCCCTATTCGAAAAATGATATTCAGAATCTCTCCCGGGATATCAACCGACTGATGAAAAACTATGAGCGTCTCGAAAAAATCTGCAACACTCGTGGTTATACTGCTACCAAAGGGTACAACCAGGAGTATACGACCAATGACTCCAAAGTATACTCTGCTCTCTCTGTCCTGACTTCCCGTCTGGGGGATTCCTTTCCTCAGGGAAAAGAATATATGAATCTCCTGTACAGTCTGACAACCATGATCAACGATTACACTTCCTCAGTTCTCGAGGGAAACATCACCAACAACGACAGCTGGAACGCCTACGGAATCCTGCGAACTCTGGAACGCAGGATTACCATTGATTCGGAAACAATACCCGAGCTGAAGGAAATCATCGGTCTCCTCGTGGCAAACCGCGAGCTGATCACCCGTATGATCAGTCTGGATAACGAATTTGTCGTTCTCCACAACAACAACAAAAAACTGTTCGAGCACCTGATCTCCATCACAGACCGGACTCGTTCCATGGAAGAGGACAACGCTTCGGTCGAGCGAAACTCCCTTCTTATCCTGATGGCTGTTCTGATCCTGATTCTGGTCACCTATATGATCATCCACACCATCATCCTTCGCAGGGATCTGAGCCACAGCATCACGGTCTTCAACGATCTTCTCGTCGTCAAGGCGGCCAACGATGCCCAAAGCTCCTTTTTGTCCACCGTTTCGCATGAAATCCGTACTCCGATCAACGCCATCATGGGAATGAACGAGATCATCATCCGGGAGTCGGACAACAAACAGATCGAACGGTATGCTCTGGAAATCAAAGATTCCAGCCGGACTCTCCTCTCCCTCGTCAACGATCTTCTGGACAGCTCGAGACTGGACGCCGACCGGTTGAAGATCATTCCCGTGGAGTACGACCTGGCTTCCTCTATCAGCGATCTCACCAACATGATCATGTCGAGAGTACGGGAGAAAAACCTGAATCTTTTTGTCAATGTAAACGACCAGCTTCCCCATATGCTCTTCGGAGACGAGATCCGCATCAAGCAGTGCGTCCTCAATCTCCTGACCAATGCCGTCAAATACACGGAAAGCGGTTCTATCACATTGAACGTTGACTTCGAGACCGTCAACCGGGGAAGCATCATCCTTCGGTTTCAGGTCATCGATACGGGTATCGGAATGAAGGAGGAGGATCTCGCTCACCTGTTTGACCGCTTCTCCCGTTTCGACGAGAAAAAGAACCGGAACATCGAAGGAACCGGTCTGGGGATGAACATCGTCAACCGGCTTCTGGCACTGATGGGAACCTCACTGGAGGTACACTCCATCTACGGCCGCGGTTCCGACTTCTCGTTCGGTGTCCATCAGGGCGTCATTGACTGGGAGCCGCTCGGGGACTACAACGCCATGTATGAAAAATCCCTGAAGTCCGCCAAACGTTACCACGAAAAGCTGCGTGCTCCTGCTGCCCGTCTTCTCATCGTCGACGACATGCAGGTCAACCTTACTGTATTCAAAGGTCTCCTGAAAAAAACGGAGATTCAGATCGATACCGCTCTGAGCGGAAAAACCGCCATCGAGATGATCAAGAAAAATACCTACGACATGGTATTTTTGGATCACCGGATGCCCAAAATGGACGGCATCGAAACGCTGATCAACATCAGGGAGCTTGCCGTCAATCCGAACAAAGGCATCCCCTATATCGCACTCACGGCCAATGCCATCGCCTGTGCCCGCGAACTCTATATCAATGCCGGGTTCACCGACTACCTCTCTAAGCCTATCGAGAGTTCGGAACTGGAGAATCTCCTGATCGAGTACCTGCCGAAGGATTTGGTGGAACTGCAATCCTCCTATGAAGACGATGATCTTCTCCCTTCGGAAGAGAAAGAAACAGGATCCGCCCCGGACACGGCCGCCTCAACGGAACCATCCGATTCCTCCGGAGAAGAATCCTACGATGAAAAAATGCACCGGATCCTGCAGAATCTCGAAGGGATTGATTACAAAATCGCCATCGAAAACTGCATCGATGATGAAACACTGATTGAGGCGATGAACGATTTTCTGCAGTCACTGGAAACCAAGCCGGCAGAAATCGAACAGTATTGGCTCGACAAGGATTACCGCAATTACACCATCCAGGTTCACGCGTTGAAAAGTACGGCACGCCTCATCGGCGCCATGAAACTGTCAGAGGATGCCCTCTATCTCGAGCAATGCGGTGACGCGGAAAATGCGGAAGCCATCGATGAGAAAACCGATGAACTGCTGGATCTCTACGAAAGCTACCGGAACAAGCTGAAGCCTTTTATCGAGGCACAGACCGATGCAGATTCCGATACCGCCTCCGGCGAAGAGCTTCCCCCGGAGATGTTTGCCGATGCCTTCTCTTCCGTGAAGGAGTTGGTTGACTCCTTCGACTTCGGAAATGCGGAGGAAATCCTGAAAATGCTAAAAAATTATAATTTGACTCTTGAACAGCAGGACAAATATGATATAATGTATAAGTTGGTAAGAAGTGTTGACCGTGATGCGGTTCTCCGATGGTTTGATGAGAACCCGCTCTGAATCAATTCAAAGGGTTAGAAGGAGTTTTTGAGTTATGAATAAAGAAGTGTTGTTGATCGGCAATGTCAAAAGTTTTATGTATAACGCCATTGCCAACGGATTGGATCATGAAGGCTTCAAAACACAGCGCGTTTCGATGATCGAAGACGACATTCGCCGTGCCGGTGTGTTGCAGCCTTTCTGGATTCTATATCTGGATGAAGAAACCGTGGGAAAAGAATACCGGGATCAGTATTCCTTTGTAAAGGAGAACGTCCTGATGAACAACCCGCGCTTTCTCATCATCGGTCATGATGATGAGCTGCAGGATATCTATCAGTTCATCCCTCAGGACATCATCACCAAAACCTATCCACGCCCGATCAATGTCCAGCAGCTGGTTTCGGATATGAATCGGATCATCGCGGATGAGGAAGGGGATGAGGCAAAGAAAAGAATACTTATCGTAGACGACACGCCCGCTTCTCTTCACTCTCTTCAGAAATCGCTTCTGCAACGCTATGATGTATATATGTGCAATTCCGGAATGAGTGCCATCACTTTTCTGGTTAAGGAGCGTGTCGATCTGATCCTTTTGGATGTGGAGATGCCCATCGTAGACGGAATGCAGGTTTTGGAGATGCTTCGGAGCGAGCCGACGATCAAAGATATCCCGATCATGTTCCTCACCTCCAAAAGTGATAAGGAACATGTAATGAAGGCCGCTAAACTCAACATCGAGAGTTATCTGCTCAAATCGATGTCACCCCGTCTTCTGGTTCGTTCTATCGACAACTTTTTCGAAAGTCCGTCGTATATCAAACGGTTCGGAAAAAAAGATATTTAACTTTTGTATCTCGGCAGATCATAAACAAACGTCGCCTTCACGGTATAGACACTCGCCATCGAGATCATAAACCGGGCGATATCTTCCGCATAGGTCGGTCCCGTCGCATACTGATGCCAGATCCTCTCCTCGAAGGAGAACCGGATCTTGAACGGTGTGTTCTGATTGTAATTCCCGTAGATATAATTGTCATGCAGATATTCGGCTGCTCCCTCCAGAGCTTTCGTCGGTGTCGTCCAGCCATTGTAATAAGCATAGGAGGTACCGCCTACCATCGGATCGGAATCGTATGCCTTGATTCCGTAGAGATTGTAGACCGTTGCCGGCTTTTTCAAACCACGGGTGATAAACTTTCCGTGATTATCTCTGGGATATCCCTCCACCGCAACACTGTTGATCGTGATACCGGATGCCAGATGACTGGTTCCGTAAGCAGACTCATGGATCGTCTGCGTCGTCAGAAACAGTGGATCAATCTTGTATTTCTTTGCGCACTTCAAAACCACATCCGCTTTCCCGTAAAGCACACTGGCGGAAGGCTCCTTCCCCACAGCCCGACAGTACGATTCGATCATGGACTGGTACAGTTTGGTAAACGCCTCTTCATTCACCGGTCGATAGGTATCGATACGCAGATACTTCATGCTCCTCGTGTTATCCTTAGCAGAATCCACCAGAGACAGATACGTTTCATAAGATACTCTCGGCACGTTGTGATACTGCATCATAGCATAATCTTCCAGGGAATACGCATAATCCGTATAGACCGTCTTTCCGTCAAACAGTCTCGGTCCGTTCATATTCGGGATCGCTGCCGGATCCGATTCCGGTTTCGGCGTCGGAAGAAGGGTTCCCGGCAGATCCAGTTCTGTTCCGACATCCCCGGACACTTCACCGTCCGCCAGAATACCGTCACGATACTCCTCCGCAAGCATCTGATCCTCACCGATGGTAAGAAAAACAAAATCATTCCCGGACAGGACGATACGATGAACAATCAATCCCCGATGTCCGACCATCAGAAGGTATTCGCCCGGAGGCAGTTCCCCGTAGGTAAACACTCCTTCCGAATCCGTCGGAGCGGTCTGTAACGAATCCTCATAAACACTCTCTTCCACCGGATCCAGCTCCGCCGACGATCCGGTCACAATATCGGAATAAGTAAGTGCCTCCCCCGAAGTCAGATCCTGTCCTCCTTCCACAAGGCTTTGGTTCACGGGAATATCTCCGACCCGTTGGATCGTTACATAGGTATCGGAAACAGGAGCACCGGTCTCCGTTCTCAGAATCCCCTGTAACGAATGAAATGCTACGGTCAGGTTGATCGTAGCATCGTTATCGTTGATCCAGACAGAATCCGAATGCGCCGACAAAGACCCTCCTGCCGCCAGCCGATACACACGATACGAAGCAACCGGAATCCGGTATTCTCCGTTCTCATCGGCCGTTGCGGTATCATAGGTTACCCATGCCGTACGAATTTCATCAAAATCCGAATGGAACCGTATTTGTTTTTCCAGGCGAACCTCCTGCCCGATGGCAGGGCGTCCGTCCTCCAGAGAAACCCGGCCGGAAATCACCCGGTCTCTCTCCAATGTATCTTCTCCTACATAGGGATCCAGAGCATCAACAGGAGCCTCTTCCTCCGCCGCTACGGAAATCAGAGCAGACGGGAAACCACAGACACCGGAAACAAACAGTGCCATGCATAAAACTATCGCCAAGTGCTTTCCGCGTCTCATGTTCTGTTCCTTTACTCCTTAGTCTGAAGCTTCTCCTTCAGATCGATCGCTTTGTTCTTGATTCGTGAGTTTGCATCTCTCGCTGTCAACACTTTCGAGCAGTAAAACTTGGCCTCCTCCGGATGGCCGGTACGATAAGCCAACTCAGCCAGCAAAAAGAGCATTGTGTTCTGATCCATCCCGCACATGGGAAAATCTTCCTTACTGAAGGCATCACGAAATCCGGCAAACGCATTCTCCAGGCATTCCTTCTCTTCTTCTGCCAGCGCCGCAATCTCTTCCTTCAGGGAATCGTCCCCCTTCATCAGCAGCTCTCTCTTGCCGCGACAAAGCCAGCCAAGCTTCAGACAGGTATAGGCTTTCTCACTGTTCTTCCCTTTCTTGACAACCGTGCAGGCCAGAGCCATTTTATGACGGAGGATCGCATCGTCGTAATTGTAGATTTTCCCCTCCTCCGGTTGATACTGGAAGTTCGCGGAGATATTCTCCTTGATCGCCTTGGCCTGAGCACTCATGACGAAATTGAAATACCGGTTCAGTGCCGAATATCCGCACTTAGGGCAGAGAACGGCGTCATATTTCAGAGAATCGACATCCTGATAGATCGGGCGAAGATCGTCATCAGCTCCGATCAGACGAACCTTTCCGGTTCGTACCATCTTGCTGGTGAATTCGTGATCACAAACCGGACAGGTATAGGTTTTATCAAAAATAAAATCCTCTTCACGGGCTTCTTTTTCCTCTTCTGTAAGCTCATGCTTTTCTTCTTTTTTCTCTTCTTTTTTCTCTTCCTTGAAAACATCGTTGCTGTCCAGTCCGCTCAAACCGAGACTTTCCAGTCCCGCAAATAAATTCGCCATACCAATCCTCCTAAATCTTATGATAACTGAAATTGCTTCCGCAACAATTAATTATACACCAAAATCGCCTGCTTTGCAAGGATTTTTCACTTATCCGGGCGATAAGAACTCTTCAACGATACGATTCTGTTAAAAACAGGATGATCCCCTGTCGTATCCTTCGTATCCATACAGAAAAATCCTGTCCTCATAAACTGGAATTTATCCCCGGGCTCCGCTTCCGCCAACGCCGGCTCAATCGGGCAGTCCTTCAACACCGTCAGGGAATTCGGATTGACATTGACCGATCCGTCTTCGTTATAGACTCCCTTCTCCTCATCAACGATATTCTCATACAGCCGGATCTCCGCTTTCCCGGCCGTCGTTGCTTCAACCCAGTGGATGGTTCCTTTGACCTTCCGCTCCGTGAACCCTGATCCGCTTTTGGTCGCCGGATCATAGGTTACATGAACGGTTGTCACGTTTCCGTCGGCATCGGTCTCATAATCCACACACGTTACGAAGTACGCGCTCATCAGCCGTACTTCATTCCCCGGATAGAGCCGGAAATACTTTCTGGGAGGCTCGATCATAAAGTCTCCCCGCTCGATGTACAGCTCTCTTCCGAAGGGGACCTGTCTGGTTCCCAGTTCCGGATTCTCCTGATTGTTCGGGACATCCAGGTACTCGATCTGCCCTTCCGGATAATTGTCGATGACCACACGGATCGGATCCAAAACCGCCATCATCCGGCTCTCACTCATCTTCAGATCCTCGCGGATACAGTACTCCAACATGGCAAAGTCTGAGGAACTGTTCGCCTTTGACACACCGGAAAGCTCCATAAACCTCCGGATGGAGGAAGCCGTATACCCGCGACGGCGAAGTGCCGTGATCGTCACCAGACGGGGATCATCCCAACCGTCAACCACTCCGTCCTCCACCAGCTTTTTGATATATCGCTTGCCGGTCACCACATTGGTCAGGTACATTTTTGCAAACTCAATCTGTCTGGGCGGATTCTCGAATTCGCATTCCCTCACTACCCAATCGTAAACCGGACGGTGATCCTCAAACTCCAGGGTACAGATACTGTGTGTCACACCCTACACCGCATCCTCGATAGGATGGGCAAAATCATACATCGGGTAAATGCACCACTTGTCACCGGTATTATGGTGAGTCATGTGAGCTACCCGGTAGATAACCGGATCCCGCATATTGATATTCGGCGAAGCCATATCGATTTTTGCCCGCAGAACCTTGGAGCCATCCGGAAACTCCCCGTTTTTCATCCGTTCAAACAGATCCAGATTCTCCTCCACGCTCCGGTCACGATAAGGGCTGTTCTTTCCGGGTTCCGTCAACGTCCCACGATACTCGCGGATCTCCTCCGCGCTCAGATCGCAGACAAAGGCCTTTCCCTTCTTGATCAGCAGTACCGCGCACTCGTACATTTTTTCAAAGTAGTCTGAAGCAAAGTACACCGGCGGTTTCTCTCCGCACAGCCATTCCACATCCGCACGGATTGACTCAACGAAAGACGTATCCTCCTTGCTCGGATTCGTGTCATCAAACCGCAGATTAAAAATACCGTGATACTCCTTTGCCAGTCCCTCGTTCAGCACGATGGATTTGGCATGGCCGATATGCAGATAGCCGTTGGGCTCCGGAGGAAAACGTGTCACCACATGGTCGTAAACTCCCTCTGCCAGATCCTTATCGATCTCGTTCTCTATAAAGTTGCGGGAAATCACTTCACCGCTCTCTTTTTCTTCCTTTGTTGTCTCACCCATAAATATCTCCTTATTCACAGCCCTAGCTTCTTCTCCACCGTCTTTTGCATTGTGTCAACCTCGCATACCGTATCGTGAACAACCGGTGCCGTCCGGATACTCTCGATTGCCTGCGGGATCGCCACGCCGGACAAACGGTTCAACTCATCCACCAGCTCAAAATCTCCCATGGATTCGTATTTTTCCCTGTCAATCGCCAGCATCACCGAACGGGTGAATTTATACGGACTGGCGGTCGATGCCACCACCGTCTTCACCTGACCGGCCTTTGCTTTTTCCCGGCATACATAAGAAGCCACCGCTGTATGCGGATCCAGAACATATCCGGTATCCTTGTAAACGGAAGCGATCTCTCCTGCCGTCTGCTCCTCTGTCGCAAATCCCCCTACAAAGGCAGATAATTGCTGACGCATGTCATTCGTGATGGTATACTCCCCGTCACCGGAAAGCTGCTTCATGAAGTTGGCTATTTTATCAGTACTGTCACCGGCAATCCGGTAGATCAGACGTTCCAGATTACTGGAAATCAAAATATCCATGGAGGGAGAACTCGTCAGGATGAACTCCCGTTTTCTGTCATAAGTTCCCGATCCGAAGAAATCAAACAAAACCTTGTTTTCGTTCGAAGCGCAGTACAGTGTTCCCACCGGCAAACCAATCTGCTTTGCGTAGTAGGCTGCCAGGATGTTCCCGAAGTTCCCGGTCGGTACAACCACATCCATGGTCTCTCCCTCCGACAGATCGCCGGACTTCAGAAGCTGCCCGTAAGCATAGACATAGTACACGATCTGCGGAACCAGCCGGCCGATATTGATCGAATTCGCCGAAGAAAACTGATATCCCTTCTCCGCCATCCGCGCCGCCAGATCTTTGTTATTGAACATCTTCTTGACACCGGTCTGGCAGTCATCAAAGTTCCCGAGGGCGCCGACCACCATGGTATTCTTCCCGGGCTCCGTCACCATCTGCTTCTCCTGGATCGGACTCACCCCATCCTTCGGATAGAACACGATGATGCTGGTTCCCGGCACATCGGCAAAACCAGCCAGTGCTGCCTTTCCGGTATCCCCGGAGGTGGCTGTCAGGATGACGATTTCATTTTTCACTCCGTTCTTCTTCGCCGATGTCGTCATCAGGTAAGGAAGAATCGAAAGCGCCATGTCCTTAAACGCGATGGTCTTTCCGTGAAAAAGCTCCAGATAATAAGCATCCCCCTTTTTCACCAGGGGTGCGATCATCTCCGTATCAAACTTCTCATCATAGGCGCCCCGGATACAGGTCTTCAGCTCCTCCTCCGTGAAATCCGTGAAAAATAATCGCATCACCTCATACGCTGTTTCCTGATAACTCATGGATTTCAGGTTCCCGAGCGGAACCGAAAACTCCGGGAGAGACTCCGGTACAAAAAGTCCCCCGTCATCGGCCAGTCCCTTCAGGATTGCCTGAGAAGCGGAAACTCCCTGTTCGCCTCCCCGTGTACTGCGATATCGAATCTCGTTCATTTTTTCCTCTCCAAACAATGCGTTTTCTTAAAGTCTTACTTTAGTCTTGCTTTTTTTGTGATAGTCCTTTTCATGCCGGTCTCGCTCTGCTTTCGTAGCAAACACTTCCGTGCAGAAATTGCAGGCCCATTTTTTCCCGTTACTGCTGTCTTTGATTATTCCTTTGCCGCCGGCGATGGTATCCAGTTCATCTTCACCGATCGGTTCCTTTTTCAAATCTTCACTCATAGACTTGTCCTCCTTTTTTTGGATGCATTATTTCCTGAATCGTATTATGCCGATTATATCACATTTTTTTCGTCACTGCAAGTACCACCTCATCGAAGGGCAGTTCCCCGCCGAACAGATCCAGCCGGCTCCCGACGGTAAAGTGGATCCGTCCCTGCCCAATCTCACGGATCGTCTCGATATCGTCCATTCCCCGGATTCCTCCGGCATAGGTGACGGGATTCCCCTCCGCCTGCGCCAGGATCGCCAGTAGCTCCTCATCGATGCCGGTTCCTGTCCCCTCGACATTCACCGCGTGTACAAGAAACTCATCACACAGATAGGACAAATTCCGCATCAGCTCCGGCGTCAGCTCCTCTTCGGTAAACCTCTGCCAGCGATCCGTCACGATAAAGTACTTTCCCTCCTTCTGCCTCACCGAAAGATCCAGCACCAGATGGGATTTCCCTACCACATACTTCAGCTCATCAATCCGGTCGTATCGGATTTTTCCTTCCGAAAACACAAACGACGTCACGATCACATGACTGGCTCCCATATCGAGAAACTCTTCGGCGTTCTCCGCATCGACGCCTCCCCCAATCTGCATCCCGCCGGGCCAGGCCGCCAACGCCTCCCTCGCCTGCTCAAGATCTCTCTCATACGACGGTGTTCCCTTTTTATCCAGCAGGATGACATGTCCGCCCTTCAGACCCTTCTCCCGGTACAGGGAAGCGTATTCTCCCGCTCCCCGGTCCGAAACAAAGTTCTCCCGGACCTCTCCGCCGTCAGCCAGACTCCCCCCTACAATCTGTTTTACCTTTCCGTCGTGGATATCTATACAAGGTCTGAAGTCCATGTTTCCCCCATTCTTCTTACAGTTTTTGTCTCTTCACCAGATCATTGAAGAAGCCATCCTTTTTCACCAGTTCATCGTACGTTCCCTCCTCGATGATCTTCCCTTCATCCATCACCAGGATCCGGTGACAGTTCCGGATCGTCGAAAGCCGGTGCGCGATCACGATCCTCGTGCAGTCCAATCTGTCCAGCGCCTCCGTCACCTGCCGCTGCGTCCGGTTGTCTAACGCCGACGTTGCCTCATCGAAAATCAGGATTTTCGGTTTCGGAGCCAGCGCCCGCGTGATCAGAATCCTCTGTTTCTGTCCCCCGGAAATCCCGGAATGTCCTTCGGCAAGAACCGTATTCATCCCCATGGGCATCTCCCGGATATCATCGGCAACCTGAGCCATCTCCGCCGCCTCCCATGCGTCCTCCGGTGACATCATGGGTTTGGCCAGAGAGATATTATCAAAAATGCTCCCGGGCATCAGTTCCCCGTTCTGCATCACCACTCCCACATGGGACCTGAGCGAACGAAGATCCACCCTGGACAGATCTTTGTTCCCGTAGTAGATTCCGCCCCTTTCCGGTTTCTCAAATCCTAACAGCAACCGGACCAGCGTCGACTTTCCGCAACCGGTCTTACCCACAACAGCCACATACTCCCCGGGCCGGATCTGGACCGACAGATCCCGGATCACATAAGGCATGGATTCCCGATAGCGAAACGACACATGATTCAACTCCACTCCGCCTCTCAATCCGGAAACACTTTCCTTGTGGAGATCGATCTCCGGGCACTCCTTCAGGATCGGCTCTGCCATCCGCATGGCAGGGCGGATCTTCGAAATCTGCATCACAGAAGCGGCCAGGGATACAAACGCCCCCATCACGATGGAATACGAAGCATTGAAGGCATAATAATCCGCGATATCCACCTCCGTATGCTCGGCTATCGCATAGATCACGATGGTTCCGAAAAGTGAGATGGCATTCAGAACCACCGACTGCACTTTCAGGATCATCGGCGGGTCATACTTCAGCGCCGCCCCCTCGGCATACATATCCGCCCATTTCGCGAAAGCGCGGTCCTCGGCACCGGCCAGACGGATTTTCCGTATACCGGTAAGCATCCCGTACTTCAGTCCTCTTTCCTTTGCTTCATGATGGATATGCTTGTAGTTGATCCTGGTGCGGATCACCGTGGCTACGACCATCACAAGAAACGTCAACAGAATTACCGTCATCGCCGGTACCGCCAACGAAGGACTGTAATGTACAATCTGCGTGATACTCAAAAGAGAGGTCAGCGAGATCAATCCGAGTCCGAATATCTCCTCGATGACGACATCACAAATCTCCTGAACCGCCATAGCCCGGGTAGACATTTCTCCCGAACTGTATTTTTTATAAAATCTCACGTTGAGGGAAAGCAACCTGGCCATCATAGCGGATTCCACAAACAACGAAGACGCCAGTTGCATCCTCTTTACCAGCATTTCCTTCACCGCGGGAAACAACTGGGATGACAGACGGACCAAGGCCAGGGAAACAGCCACCGCCGCCAGAAGGTGTCCGTTTTTCATCGTGATGACCGGGCCGGTGATGACATGGGTAAAGGTCGGCAAAAGCAGTGATATCCCACTGATCGCCATCGCTACCAAAATCACACAGATGATATCCATCCGGGAGATACAGAACGCCATATAGCGAATCAAATCCCACATTCCCAGGCTCTTCGTCGGAAGCGACTTGTAGAAGCAGAACGCGTCCTCGGAAATCCCGGATGACACTTTCCGGGATATATGTACCTTCTTA
The DNA here is from genome assembly GCA_017540125.1 of Eubacterium sp. Taxonomy (GTDB): domain Bacteria; phylum Bacillota; class Clostridia; order Lachnospirales; family Lachnospiraceae; genus Eubacterium_F. The sequence continues at coordinate 12,441 of JAFYBS010000005.1, read as the reverse complement.
CCGGTCCTCGGATCGGTATAGTGGTACCCGTACAGACGACTGGGAATCAGCGCTATCGGGATATCCTCATCGTTCAGTCTTCCCAGCATCGGTCCGTAGGCACGCTTTCGCCAACCCTTGCCAAGCTGAACCTTCCGGTACATCACTCCGTATGGTCGGATCGATTGCTCCACCCGCTCCTCCGGGTCCGTGACACTCTCCGGCACCGGAATCGGTTTATAGTGATAATACCGGAGGATTTCATCCACGGAATGAGAAATCAATGCCTTCTCATCCCCCAGCGAGGTCGCTCCTTTTTTTCCGAGAACCGAAGCCGCCACATGGATGAAGGACTCTTCCAGACGATCCTCATCCTGCTCTTTTCGTGCTTTGATCTGATCCTCAAACCAACCCATGCTCTACTCTCTTTCCTGAAAAATAATCCCAACCGTCACTCGTCCGAGACAAGCTCCGTATATAAACCGCCGTTTTTCAAAAGTTCTTCGTGTGTTCCCCTCTCGATCACCACCCCGTCATCCATCACCAGGATCTCATCGCAATCCCGGATGGTCGACAAACGATGTGCCACGACGATACAGGTAATTCCCCTGTCGCAGATGGCGTTCACGACTTCCTGCTCCGTCTTCGCGTCAAGCGCCGACGTCGCTTCGTCCAGAATCAGGATCGACGGATCCTGTGCCAGCACGCGTGCAATCTCCAGCCTCTGTCTCTCTCCGCCGGAGAGGTCGTTTCCTCCCTCTGCCAGCATTCCCAGATATCCGTCATCACGGATCAGGATCTCCTCGTGCAATCCGGCATCTCTGGCAGCCAAGATCATCTCGAAATCCTCGATGGTATCATCCCACATTTTGATATTATTCGCGATGGTATCTCCGAAAAGAACGATTTCCTGATCGACCACTGCCAGCGAACCGGTGAAGACACTCCGGTCGATCTCGTGAATCGGACGACCGTCAAAAAGGATTTCCCCGCTCCACTGCCGGTACATTCCGGACAGGAGATTTGACACCGTGGATTTTCCGCATCCGCTTTCTCCTACCAGCGCAATTCTCTGGCCGGGCTTTACCTTCAGGTTGAAATCCCGGATCAGAGGCTCCCCGTGGTCAGAGTATCCGAAGGTGACATTTTTCATCTCGATCTCACCCTTCAGTTTGGACTGGATTGCCTCTGCCGCCGGTTTTCCGACTCCCGATATCAGCTCATCCTCGGAGTTGGACATAACATCCTCTACACGCTCCATCTCCGTCTGCATCTCCCGGATGGTCTGACCGGCTTCAATAGTCTTCGAGGTAGGGCGCAAAAACAGCTCCAGGATTTCCTGAAACGCCAGGATCATTCCCACCTCAAACTGTCCGTGCATCACCAGCCATGCTCCGACGATCAGAACCAGGTCTGACGCAATCACTTCCACCAGGTCCGGGATGATCCCCAGATAGATATCATTTTTCACAAACCGGGACCGGCTTTCGTACACAGCCGCCTGATACCCGGACCATTTGGCAAAAAAACCGTTCTCCGCTCCGCCGGCCTTGATCGTTTCAATCATATGAATACCGGTCATGGTGTAGGAAACCATACGGCCTTCATCCCGCATCTGAACACGGGTGATATTTACCCTTCGCTTGGAGATGATGGCAGCCACACCGCTGTGGATCAGAATAGAGCCGACTCCTACCATGGACAAAAGCGGATGATACCGGAACATGACCACCAGATACATGATTACCATACCCGAATCGAAAACCAGAGGAGCCACGGTATTAACCAGCGTTCCGGAGATCTCTTCGTTCATCTCCTGACGGTTGATCAGATCCCCTGCCATACGCTGCGAAAAAAATGAGATCGGCAGGCGGAGCAGATGCCACATAAAGGTCATGCTTCCCATCACGGCCATCTTTCCGTCCATCTTCAGGGAATAGATTGCTTTTACCCATCCGACCGCCAGGTTCAAAACCGCCATCGTTGTCAGCAAAAGAAAAAAGGGGACCACCCAATCCGGATTCTCTCCCGTAAGGATCCGGTCCAGAAACACTCTGGTAAACGCCGGTTCCATCATATCGAAAAGGTATGCCAGTATCGTCGTAAGAAGGATGAAGATCACGGCTTTACTCATGCCGATGATCCTCTTTCTCGCGTATCGCAGAATCCCTTTTTTCTCTCCTCCCGGGGCAAAGTCCTCCCCCGGTTCAAACTGAAGGACCACTCCGCTGAAGCTTCGGTTAAAATCCTCCTCCCGCAACGAATACACCCCTCTGGCGGGATCATTGATGAAAAACCGTTTTCCACGAACACCCATCAGGACAACAAAATGATTATATTCCCAGAAAAGCACACAGGGAAAGCTCCCTTCGCTCGCAAGGTCCTCTGAACCCATCCGGTATCCTTCCGCGTTCAGGCCGTACTTCCGGCCGGCGCGAAGGATATTTCCGGCGTTGGAACCATCCCTCGAAACACCGCAATCCATGCGCAACTGTTCCAGAGGAACAAACCTGCGATAGTATCCCAGAACCATGGCAAGGCAAGCCGCGCCACACTCCAGATTTTCCATCTGCAGTATCGTAGGACATTTTGCCACACCCTTCGTCCGCGGGCTACGTATTTTTGCAACAGCCATTCTCTCTCTCTCTTCCCTTAATTAATCAGATACGAAATCGGTGATATGTTATCGATGATCAGCCGGGTCGGATAAATCCCGTCCGCAATATCCAACTTCGCTTCGATATGCGAATCACTGCCTTCCTCTGTCACGGAAGTTACCTGCGTTTTATACTTTCCCACCCACAGCGTCTGACCTTCTTCCACCACCCTGGCTGTAGTCTCGTCCACGACGCAGAAAACCGTTCCGTCGGTTACGGATCCGTATCCGTTCACCTCGGCATCCACCGTGGTGATCGAGCCCCAGACGATAAAAGCGATCACAATCGCAAACACGGCACCGATAACAATCCACATGGATGGTTTCGTCACCTGCAGATAGGCATCCAGCTTCTCCGGAGAGGTGATCCTCTCTTTTCTATTTTTATTATCTGCCATTTTACCCTCTCATTCTCCCTTCCATCCTGTCACCGTTTCGGATATCGTCACGGTTTCCAGACATTTTCGGTAGCTCTCTTCATCCATCTCTTCCACGTAGTTTACGGGATAATTCTTTTTCCATCCCTTCTCCGCCAACAGCTTCACTGCCTTGTTATAGGCCACGGCCGCTTCCGGCTCCGTGCGGTACCGGCCGACCAGAACATCTCCGTTAATATGAATTTTTGTTTCGAAAAATACTCTCGTTCCGGTTTCTTTTTTTTGCACTCCGTGATACCGATTGATGATCCTGAGATTCGAGGAACGATAGTCCGAAGAGTTCCCGTTTAAAAATAAATAGTCGCGACCCTCCACGGCAAAGTTTTTGATGCCGTACCGGGACCGTATGTTGACCTGCATTCCGAAATCCGCCACAAAAAGATGCCCCTCTCTTCGCATGATACTGTGCGTGGAATAATAAAACAGATCATCACTGTCAAACACCAGGTAGTCCTCCGGTGCGAAATAATAATAAAAGAATTTTTCCTTCAGATAGATCGGTGTTTTAACATACATTCCATTGTCCCGGAAGTTGATCAAAACCACCCACTTAGAAAAAGAAAGCGGTCGTTCCTCCCGGTAGTCCTCCACTCCGATCGCGTCATCCCGCGTGATCCTTCCGGCTTCCACATAAGCCTGATGGGCACTGTCCTCATCGGAAAAACTGCCCAGACTGATATGTTTTCCACGGTATGTGAAGGAGGCGCGGAAGTATTCGGTTCCATCCTTTTTCCGTGCCCGATAAACACCCTTTTGCATCTGTCCTCACTCTTTTCCCGTTCTTATATGATCCTTCCGGACAATTACATGGCACCGATGACATAAAGTATGACCATCGTCACCATCACCAACCCATTCAGAATGGATCCCAGTCGCGGTGTGATCATATAAATATCTTCCATACGATAGCTTTTGGTCGCTACGACAAACCCGACAACCGAAAGCACCAGTGTCCATATGCCGGCGACTCCTACCCATGTTCCGGGATTGCCTTTGTGGGCACCGGACACCAGACATAAAAAGAGCAGGATCAACAGGGACAAAGCCCCCAAAACCAAACTCAAAATACCGGATTTCGGATGAGTTCGGCTGGAAAACTGTATTTTCTGCTTGCCCCGTCTTCTGCTCCTGCTCATTTTCTTCCTCATTTTCAACTACGAAGTACGATATTTTTTTCTCCCAGTTTTTTCAAAATCCGATCCATCGCTTCCGTCACATCTTTCTCTTCCAATGTGCGGTCCGATGCGCGGAAACGGATCGAGTAAGCCAGGGATTTTTCATCCTCGCCCACGTTTTCTCCTTCATAGACATCGAACAGATGGAAATCCTCCAGAATCTTACCGCCGTTTTTGCGGATAATCTCTTCGATGGTTCCCGCCGGGATCAGTTTTTTCATCACCAGAGAAATATCTCTGGTAACAGCCGGGAATCTGGCCAGCGCACGATATTTGATCTCTTTCCTGATGCATTCCGCCATCAACGCAAGGTCGATCACCGCTACATACACGTCGGTTTTGATGTCGTAGTTTTCAGCCACCTCCGGATGAACCTGTCCCAGGTAACCGATGGTTTTCTCTCCGACCCGGATCTCGGCATGTCGTCCGGGATGCAGATACGGATGACGATCGGGGTTCGGCTGATAGGTCACGATATCCCGGATTCCGATTTGATATAATTCCTCCACGCATCCTTTGATATCATAAAAATCCCCGGCTCCGTACATTCCCAGAGTCAGCATCTCTCTCTCGTCCGGAAGCTCCGTCAAAGGAAGATCCTTCGGCAGATATACCTTGGCAATCTCATACAGTCTGACATCCTTGTTGCGATGATTGTAGTTGGTGGACAGTGATGTCAGGATCCCGTTCAAAGGTATGGTTCGCATCATCGAATAATCCACACCCAGCGGATTGGCGATTTCGATGGCCTGTCTCCTCTCATCCCCTTCCGGGATCAGGAGGCGGTCAAATACCTTCGGACTCTCGAAGGAAAACGTCATTGCTTCGGAAAAACCGTATTTTTCTACCCCGTGACGGATCGCACCCGACAGGATCCGGAGCGGTGAAATCCCTCCCATCGTCGTTTCGCCCTTCGGCAACGTCGTCGGGATTTTGTCATAGCCGTAGAACCTGGCTACCTCTTCCGCCAAATCCGCCAGACACAGGATGTCCTGACGCCAGGTCGGAACATGCACCACCTGACGATTCCGGTCAGCCGCCAGTTCCACCTTGTCCCAGTAATCGCACATCTGATCCTCGGTCAGATCAAACCCGATCAGGGAGTTGATCCGATCTACATCATAAGCCACTTCGATAGCTTCTCTTTTTCTCGGATACTGATCCACAACTCCGGGTACCACATCACCGGCATCCAGCTCTTCGATCAGAGCGCAGGCGCGATTGATGGCATCCAATGCCGTATTGGGATCCAGCCCCTTCTCAAATTTCGCCTGGGCATCCGTCCGCATTCCCAGCTTTTTCCCGGAACGGCGGATGTTCGTCCCGTCGAAGCAGGCTGCCTCAAAAAGCATCGTTTTTACATCGTCCGTGATCATGGAGTTTTCACCACCCATGATCCCGCCGATCGCAACGCTTTTTTCACCGTCACAGATCATCAGAATATCGCTGTCCAGTTCTCTCTCCTGTCCGTCCAGCGTGATGAATTTTTCTCCGTCCTTCGCACGGCGAACGATAATCTTATGCCCTGACAGTGTGTCATAATCAAAGGCATGCATCGGCTGACCGAACTCCTCCATCACGTAATTGGTGATGTCTACAATGTTGTTGATCGGTCGGATTCCGGCTGCTGCCAGTCTCCGCTGCATCCATTCCGGTGAGGGCTTCAGGCGGATGTTTTTTACCACCCGTCCGATATACCGGGAACACAGCTCCGGGGCCTGAATCTCCACCTGAATCAGATCGGCCGCCGTCTCTCCCTGCACACTTCCGGAGTCACTCGTAACAATCTCCGGAGGAACAAACTTTTTATCAAAGGTCGCAGCTGCTTCCCTGGCAATCCCGATAACGCCGAAGCAGTCCACACGATTGGAGGTCACCTCGTACTCGAAGTTGGCATCGTGCAGTCCCAGCACTCCGATGGCATCCGCTCCGACCGGAGCCTCCGCGTAAACCGGATTATCACTGAGAATATAGATCCCGTCCTCCGGCGCGTCCGGATAAAACTCCTTCGAAGAACCGAGTTCCTCAATGGAGCACATCATCCCAAAGCTTTCCACACCGCGAAGCTTGCCTTTTTTGATCTTAATCCCGCCCGGTGTCCTGGATCCGTCATGTCCTCCGGCTACTCTTCCTCCATCGAGAACCACCGGAACCTTTTGCCCTTCCTTAACGTTCGGCGCACCGGTGACGATCTGTACCGTGGAGCCGGATTCATCGATCTCCACCTGACAGACTACCAGCTTGTCGGCATCCGGGTGTTTTTCAATTTTCTGTATTTTTCCTACGATTATTTTATCCAGATCGGCATCGAATTTTTCATAGCCTTCCACTTTGGTTCCGGACATGGTCATCGCATCCATATATTCCTGCTCTGTACACTCCAAATCGGGTACATAAGCTTTTATCCATGATAATGGTGTATTCATCTGTTTCCTCCTTTGTCAGAACTGATTCAGAAAACGAACGTCGTTTTCATAGAGAAGGCGCATATCATCAATCTCGTATTTCAAAAGGGCGATACGCTCCAGGCCGACACCGAAAGCAAAGCCGGTGTATTCCTCCGGATCGATCCCGCTCATCTCAAAGACATGGGGATGGATCATCCCGCAGCCGAGGATTTCGATCCAGCCTTCTCCCTTACAGAAGCGGCACCCTTTTCCTCCGCATTTAAAACACGATACATCCATCTCGGCCGAGGGCTCGGTAAACGGAAAATGATGCGGACGAAACTTAACCTTCGTATCTCTTCCGAACAGCTTCTGCGCAAAAAGCTCCAGGGTTCCCTTCAGATCGGCAAAGGTGATTTTTTTGTCGATAACCATCCCCTCGATCTGATGAAAGGAGGGACTGTGCGTCGCATCCACATCATCACTCCGGAACACCCGTCCCGGCGAGATCATTCGGATCGGCAGTTTCCCCTGCTCCATCACGTGTACCTGAACCGATGAAGTCTGGGTACGCAAAAGGATTTTGTCATTGATATAAAACGTATCCTGCTCATCCTTGGCAGGGTGTCCTTCCGGAATGTTCAACGCTTCAAAGTTGTAGTAGTCGTATTCGATCTCCGGACCGTTCACAACCTCGTAGCCCATACCGACAAATATCCGTTCCACTTCTTCCAGCGCGATGGTATTCGGATGCCTGTGTCCGCGGGAGAGCTGACGTCCGGGAAGCGTCACATCGATGAACTCGTTCTTCATTTTAGCATCCCGCACTGCCCGCTCAAACGCAGTCTTTTTCTCATCCAATACTTCTTCGATTTTCTGACGGGCGTCGTTGACCATCTGGCCGACCTTCGGCCGATCCTCCGGCGACACATCCTTCATTCCTTTTAATACAGCAGTTAATTCGCCTTTTTTCCCAAGGAACGCCGTCTTGATATCGTTCAGCTTATCAAGGCCGTCGCTGGCTTCGATCTGATCTAATGCGTTTCCGACAATTTGTTCCAATTTATCCTTCACTTAATTATTCCTCCATCTATAATATTCAATCCTATGCTTAGCCAATCACGTATTGAACTTTAGTTCGATATAATGCAACAAGCTCCAGGCAGGCGACAACTTTCGAAGAGCCTGCGAAGCAGCGATGAGAAAGCTTCGTCGCCGATCGCGTCCCGCGCTCAGTACACCTCACTTGTTGCACTATATTACGTGATCGGCACAATAAATCGTCCCACTCCGACATAAATCAGCGCCAGTATCACGATAAATGCGATAATCGGCACCAACATTTTGACGGCATCGAGACGGACATTTTCATCGCGTAAAAACTTTGCCCGTCGCCAGATAAATAACAACAAATGAACCAGGAAAACTCCGCCGAACATCGCCGCATTAGTCATGTTATTTTTCTGGAAGAAAAAGGAAAAAAGAGTCCACTCAACAGCGAGTATCGTTCCCTGAAACGGCAGTGTCAGGATGTAAGGAATTCCGACGGTACGAACCTCCTCCGGCTCCTCGTATTCCATCTCCTTCGCCACTTCGATATCTTCCTGCATTTCTTTGATATCCGAATACTGATGTTCCGGGTTCGGTTCGAGACATTTTTCAATAACCTGTTTGTACCGTCCCTCATAGGAAACATTCTTTCCCTTCGGCTCTTTTCCGGTTAACAGCTCGTGGAACAACCGTCCGAGAAAATCCAGAAGGTTGAAACGGGGCTTCTTCGGATCCGCCGGCTCGAAGTCGAGGAACTTCACATGACCGCCACTGGTGATAAAGATATTACTCTTTTTCAGATTACCGTGACTGAGCGGTGGTTGGATCTCATTGATCACCTTCACCGCCTCACAGATCCGGTCCATGATCTTCTGTGCTTCGACTTCAGTGTATTTGGCTTTCTGTGCCCGCTTGCCATCCATGATTTCCTGCATGGTGGCACCCTTTAAATAGTCCTCCACAACCAGGGTATTTCCATCGAAAAACTTGACGTTGTGAATGTGCGGCCACTCGGTATAATTCAGTTGCATCAGGCGCTCATATACCTTCGCGCAGTTTTTGTTATGATACAGCTTCAGGATTGCCTCAGGGCGTCCGGGTTCCTGCATGCACCTCACGCGATAAATCGTGACGTGCGCATTCTTCCGGATCGGCTCACCGGTCGGCACATATAGTTTTGTGACGAATTCTTCTTTTTCCGACGCCACGATTTCACTTCCTTCCTCAATAGTTTTTCATACTGAACATATGCAGATATGTTCGCTTGACAAAAATATACGCCAGATCAAACGCAAAAAAGCAAATAATTCCGCCTGCCAGCATCGCCCATGTGGACCAATCATACTTGAATATCTGCTCGATCGCTTCCCCGGACAATATCAACCGGGGTAACAAAAACACGATAAGACAATAGGCTGCCATAAAAAAAGCAAACCGGCAGATCAGATGGATCAGATTTCGCTTTTTCGGATCCATGATCCGTTTTTCAAAAATACGATAACTCCCCTCGGATACCAGGATAAATCCTCCCATCGCCACATATAACAGGACATGGAGTTTCTCCGGATTCAGGATCAGATCCAGTACGGCACATCCCAAAAATAGCATGGTCCCGGGGCCGAATCCGTATTTTACAACGGCAATTCCCACCAGAAACGCGGCCATCGCCGTGAAAAAAGCGGTATTGATCGAAATCAGCGTACCGAGAACCAAAAGGATCACGCTGATCGCCGCCATAACGCCGAGCGTGGCCACCATTTTTGTACGTCTTGCTGTTTGATCCTTGTCTACATGCATGAGCACAAATCTCCTCCCATACATTCGCAGCAGGTATCGGCACACCACAGATCACAGCAGATGTTTCCGGTACCGCAACCGGTGTTAGCTGTTCCGCCGTTTCCATAGTTACCGTAACCGCCATAACCGCGATAGCCGCCGCCGTACCCTCCGCCGAAGGGGGATCCGAATCCGTACGGTGACGCATTTCCACTCTGTAGCCGCTGATAATACTGCTGATACTCTGTGTTTCCGGGATCCATATCACACGCCTGCTTGGCATAATCCAATGCCACACTCGTATTTCCCAGACCGAGGTTTGCCACCGAACTGAAATAATACCATCTGGCGCTCTTGTTTTCCATCCCGTTCAGAACGTTGATCGCCTCGTTGTACTTTCCGGCGCGGATATAATTCATAGCCGCCATCAGGTGCTGATCTTCCTGTGAATAATTCCCGGTACCGCCACCGCCATAGCCGCCTCCATAGCCGCCGTAGCCACCTCCGGTATACTTTCCCGACCGTTCATCGACGATCTGGTTGTAAGCCTCCTGAACCTGACGGAACTTCTCCTCTGCCTGTTCCTTCTGTACAGGATCGGTATAGGAGTCCGGATGATACTTCCGGCTCAGCTCCCGATACGCTTTTTTGATTTCCCGATCCGATGCCGAATGGCTGACTCCCAACACCAGATACGGATCATTCGATGTATACATGATTACCTCTCTCTCATTCCGAAGCATTTCCTTAAACAACCGAAATCAATTCTATCCTACCGTTCGTGACTTGTCAAGTCTGTCGGCCTTTGTCGGAGTTTTTTCTCTGCGCACCCCTTCATACAGAATATTGCGGAGGATCGCGAGATTTCTCTCCAACGGCAGCTTCTCAAACTCCGCGATAGCCTGTCTGAGGATTACGTCCAGCATAGCCTGAATCCGGCTCCGGAACGCATCGTCCGTTTTCTCGTGTAAAAATGGATTGAAGCACTTATTTTTTCGATCCTTTTCCAGATCATCCAACGCATCCCGGATATAGATATACTTTCCTAAAAAGAACCCGAACCGCCTCATCGTCGGAGCAAAGGCATCCTCCTTCCACACAAACAGCTCACTCATCAGCTCACCGAAAGGACGGGATATCTCATCGATGTCCGCCGTCAATCCGGCGTTGACATCGCCTCCGAGCTTCATACGCCATTCCTCTCCCATCTCGGATTCCGTCCAGTGATACATATAGGTCTTCTCGATATTCGAAAGCTTTTTTAACGAATCCGTCACTGCCTTTGCCTGACGGGGATATTTTTCGATACAAAAACGGGCCCGACGCCGGAAACACAGGTCACCCATGAGACCGGAGACTCTCCTCTCATCCTCCCAGTTGTCCCGAAGATGTCCGTGCGACAGAAGAATGTTCATATCCGCCGCGTATTCCGTAATGCTGTTGCGGATCATCGGAACCTTTCTCACCGGATGGATCGGACAGTGCCGTTTCTTCGTCTCACGCGACGGCTCATAAAGAGAATCCAGAAGAACGATCAGAAACGTCATATCGTAAGTCAGCGTCAGACCGGCGGATAATCCGTATTTTTCCCGAAGCATATGGCACAGTCCGCAGTAATACCCTTTGTACTCCGCAAACTCCCGTATCTTCAGCTCCGGCTTGTTTACCACTACATATCCAAACATGTGCTGTATCCTATCCTTTTATCATTTCTTCTATCTCGCTCCGGTCCGGCATCACCCGAAGCGCGCCCTTCCTAGTCGTGATCAGGGACGCCGCCGCATTGGCAAAAGTCAGCATTTCCGTCAGCTGCTCTTCCTCATAATCCAGCCCGTCATGCTCCAGCACATAGTGCAGAACGCAGGCGCAGAAGGTATCTCCGGCTCCTGTCGTCTCGATTGTGTTCGGGTTTAAAAATGGTTTCACACAGGCCTTTGCCCGGTTGGAAAAAGCCATACTTCCCTCGGGGCCCAGAGAGACCAGGATCAGTTTCAGATTCGGACAGGTCTCGCGAAGCTTTTTCACGCCTGCCTCATAATCCTCCTCTCCGGTAAACCAGGTGATCTCGTTATCCGAAATTTTCAGGATATCTGCCTTGCTCATGCCGTAGGCTATCTTTTCCTTTGCTTTATCAAGTGACTCCCACAGAGGCTCACGCAGGTTGGGGTCAAAAGACAGAAGCGCTCCGGATGCTCCGGCGATATCCATCGCTTTTCGTGTCGCCCCCTCACACTCCTCGTCCGTCATGGACAGCGATCCGTAGTGGAATATCCGGCAGTTTTTCAGAAGGTCCTCCGGTATCTCGTCGGCCCGTAGCTGCATGTCGGCTCCCGGCTTCCGGTAAAATGAAAAATCACGCTCTCCGTCCGGATAGGTCTTGACAAAGGCCAGTGTTGTTAATGCCTCCGGATCCATGATCAGTCCCGTTGTCCCGATACCGACCTCGTCGACCGCATTTTTCAATTGCTCGCCGAACATGTCCTTTCCGACCTTCCCGATGAAATCCGTGCTGTGTCCCAGCTTGGTAAGCATGGAAAGTACGTTACAGGGAGCTCCTCCGGGATTCGCCTCCATCAGAGGATTCCCCTGACTGCTTTCTCCGTTCATCGTAAAGTCGATGAGAAGTTCTCCCAGAGCCACCACGTCTGTTTTTTTCACTTATACTTCCTCCTGATCATTCTGACTGAAAAAAGCCTCCGTCCTGTCCCGGACAGAGGCTTTGTTGACGGTTGTTATTTGTAGAGGGTTACACTCATTTCCTTGATGCTGGAAGCCAGACCCTTGACATCCTCGATGGTGGCATTGATCTCTTCCATATTCGCGCTCTGTGTTGTGATGCTCTCGCTGATCTCCGTGATCCGTGACATCACATCCTTGATGGAGTTATTCATATCACCGAGAATCTTTGAAATATCACTGGTCGTCTCCTGTGTCGTGCTGGCCAGGGACTGTACCTCGCTGGCTACGACCGCGAATCCCTT
>JAFYBS010000204.1 GCA_017540125.1 Eubacterium sp. | reverse complement strand
GTGCTTTTTTCATGGGATTATTATTTTTTAATCGATACGATCCGGGGTAAAAATCTATTTCTGAACATAACAATCTCTTTCTGAAAACAATCATCCTCATTCCGGCGCGCGGCAACGGAATGGCACCGAAGAATTCTTTCCCCTTAATTCATCCCTGCCAGGAGATAGATCAACGGTGAGTTCCAGTAAATTGTCACCTCGTTGGTGGAATAGCTCTGATCCGTATCCGCGTAGCACTTCATTGCCGCACGTCCGGCCAGGACCGTCTGGGCATAGGGATCCTCCAAAGCATTGTCCGGACCGCCGACCAGCATACCCGGAACCGGCTTACCGACAATCTGGGAGATACGATGATGCGGATGCTTGGGCGAAGTTGTTCCGAATCCGGTAACAAAGCAGTAACCGGTTGCGTTCTGACCGAGGAGATAGTTCAGTGTACGTCCGACCTTCTCCTTGCTTTCCGACAGCCATTCCTTTCCGATCATGCCTTCCATCAAAAACATCACGCCGTCATTGGCGATTCCCATATTCGATCCCCATTCCAAATCTTCGGTACGATTGATACCGTAGGGGTTGCTGTCGATCACGGTTTTGGCACTGTCAATTGACGTCGTAAACGCCTGATTGATCTTCTCCAGTGTATCCGGATCATCGGTACGAAGCTGCGGATTCATCAACGCCGAGAAGCAACCGTACATCCCGACCTCGGTCCAGCCCAGACCACGCATGAACTCCGGCTCGGCAAACTCCTTGATCGAAGAAAGATATTCCTTGTCCCCGGTGGTTCGGTACAACTCACAGGCTGCCCAGAAGCGTTCATCCCGGTCTTCATCGTCAGGATACGCACCGGTCACGATGCCGTCCGGATTGGAGAAGGCTTTGACATCCGGATTTTCCTTCAGATACTTCCAGGACTTCTTCGCCGCCTTCAGATATTTCTTTGCCGATTTTTTGAATTCCTTGTTCTTCGTCGCTCCGTAAATCCGGGAAGCCAGGGACATCACTGCGACAAAATCACCTGCTGCCGGGCTCGAAGTGAAGGACAGGATCAATTGATCTGTCTCATCCTGCGGCATCACGGTATCCGGGAAATTCGCACAGGTTACTTTGTGGTAGACCTTGCCATCCTTGTCCTGCATCTTCAGCATCCAGTCCAGTTCGTATTTTGCTTCCTGAAGCAGGTCATCGATACCGTCTCCGCTCTGCGGTGTTCCCACATCGTCGATGATCTTTTTGTTACTGTAATTCCGATAGCTGTCATATGCCAAAAGGACATCCGCTGCCGCCTTGGCTCCGGCCACCACATACCGCCCGTAGTCACCGGCATCGTGCCAGCCGCCGGACACATCTACCTTTACATCCTCATCCCAGTAGAGCTGCGCTTTTCCGGTATGGCATACCGGATGTGCGAACTTGCCCGCGTATTTTTCATCCAGATCTTCCCCGCATCGCTGCATATACAGCATCTTCACGGATTTCTTTAACAGGTCATTGTAAACATTTTTATCAATCTTAAACTTCGGTGATTCGATCCCGTCCGCCGAAACGATCTTGTAGGTTCCCGGTGTCGTAAAGTCGCTGAAATCCGCTTCACGATCTGTCTCACCGGCAGACTTATTCTCAATGGCCGGCTTCAGTGTTCCGGCATAAACTTCCTTTCCGGACTTCGCGTCAACGATCTTATACTCATCCGATGACTGAGACGCATTCGCGAATACTGCCGTCTTCAGGCCATCCGGAGTAAAGCCGACCTGGTTCACACGGATTCCGGGCTTGTCGGACTCATCCTCCACCTTCACCACTTTGCTGGCATCCGCCAGCACCAGCTTGATGTTGTCAAAATATATTTCGTGATCGCCGACTCCGTCGTCCTGCTTTCCCTGATACCCGCAGTTGAAGCACAGACGCGGCGCCGGATCCGAGTTTTCCTTCATGGTAAACTTGTACTTGAAGGTCTGCATTTCATCCGTCAGCTTGATCTTCTTTTTATAGTAAGCATGATAATCTCCGCCGTTGATCTGGAAACGGTTCAGGATGGTCCGGGGTACCGTCGAACGGGCATCAAAAGAGAACTCATACTTGGCATTTTTATCAAGAGCGAACCCGTCATAGTACACCTGTACCCCGTGATCCGCTACCCCCAGAGCCGAGATGCTTACTTTCATCTCGCCGTTCTCGATGGATGACCGGCCCGATCCGCCTCCGGTGGTAAACACCGCCCAGGCCTGTGCCATGGAATCGTCGAAATCTCCGTCCTTGATCATATTCCCGTCGGCGCTCTGTTCCTCCTCGACCACCTCATCTTCGGGCTCCGGTTCCTCGGTTGCTTCGGGTTCTTCCGTCTCCGCCGGCTCTTCCGTCACCTCAGCCTCCGGTGTCGGTTCCTCCTTTTTTTCTTCGTTTCCGCAAGCCGTCATCGATGCCATCATAACCAGTACCAGTAAACCGGCTGTCAAGCTTCTGAGTTTCCTTTTCATTCTCTACCCTCCTAACTCTTCATCACAACTGCCACCACCTCGAAGTATCCTTCGCCGGCGGTCGCATATAATTCGCCACCCATCCGTTTCATCAATTCCCGACTGATATACAACCCCAGTCCGGAGCCTTTTTTCTCACCGACATTACTCCCCCGATAGAAGGAGTCAAATATGTGAAGCAGCTCCTCCTCCGGCGGTGTCTCTCCGGAATTACGAACATGGAACAGTTCGGCCTCATCCTCCTCGGAGAAGGATATCTCCACCTCCCGGCCGTCACCGTACTTGATCGCGTTCTCCAGGAGATTCTGCAAAACCTCCACCAGCCTGTCACGATCACCGTGAACCATCGGATTCGGATGCTCGCATACCGTGAATTTCGTATGAAGTGTCGCAAACTTCTCCGTATAATAATCCTGAATCTCACCTATCACATCATCGGTATAACAGTCACCGTCCTTCACTTCGAGTGCCAGGAAATCCTCTCTCGACGCCGCCGTAATTTCTTCGATGTAGCGCTTCAGCGAGTCAACATTTTTCTGCATCCCGGCATATGCCTCGGCCTGTTTTTCCGGTGTATCATAGAGTCCGGAGGAAAGCGCCTTCGTATAGAGTTCGAGTGCTGCCAGAGGAGTTTTGATATCATGCGACAGGGACAACATCAGCATTTTCCGTTCTTTCAGATATGCCTTTTCCTTCTCCCTGCTTTCCTCCAGCTGCTCGCGCAGCATATCCATTCCCCATAAAAATCTCCCGAACAGACGACTTTTTTCTTCCTTGACCGGCATGGATAAATTGCCTCTGGCCAGCTCCACCGCCAGCTTCTCCATCGAAGCAAAAGGATGCACAATCTTTCTTTCGATATAGATAAAAAGAAACACCGTGATGAGCAACATTGCCACGAGAGCGATATTCATATAGATCAGCGGAAAAGACTCTTTTTCAGCGATATATTCGATACGATACAGGTTACCGCCGATCTCCTCCACGGCATACTCTTCGTTCGGACTTTCCTTCGGATCAAACCGGCGTACCGATTGGATATGAGGGTACTTCTCCCTGTCCGGAGTATATTCCGGATCATCGGGAATACCGTTATGTTCCAGCTCGTTAACCAGGCGCTTGATCTCCACCCGGTAACCGTGATCTCCTGTCTTATTTCCGACCGACAGGCAAACGATATTTCCGGCCACGATGAGAAGGACTTCTATAAAAATGGTAATTATGAAAACCTTTTTTATGGTTACACCTCCCAGCGATACCCT